>JAATGJ010000025.1 GCA_015654695.1 Chitinophagales bacterium
GTATTATTGGAAAAATAAGAAATGCTTAAAAGGAAAAATTTCTGGAGACGGGTTCTTCATGTGCTCGGGCTCTTTGTACTGCTGATGGTAGCCCTGGCCATTTATTTGGTGCAGGTATCAAAAGTGCCCGATCCAAAGGTTAACGATATGAGCAGCTTAGAACTGCAACGGTCAGAACTCAGCAAAGGGTTTTATACATTAGAGAATAACTGGTTCAGAAAAAGTAAAAGCGGCTTGTACGAATTGTATGTAGAGGGCGATGCATATAAACGCGGCGTGATAAATGGAAAACTAACCCGGGAACTGGTGGTGCGCCAGGAAGATCATTTTACTGAACAGATCAATAAAATGGTGCCTTCCGCATTTACACGTCAATATCTTAAATATTTTATTGGATGGTTCAACCGCAATCTTGATAAAACTATAACAGAAGAATACAGGGATGAAATTTTTGGCATATCAGAATCTGCTTCAGAAAAATACAAATGGCTTGGTTCTAATTACCAGCGCATCTTAAATTACCATGCGGCACATGATATCGGCCATGCACTGCAAAATATGGCCCTTGTAGGCTGTACTTCTTTTGGTACATGGGATGCCAGGTCGCAGGATAGTACGATGATCATTGGCCGCAATTTTGATTTTTATGTGGGCGATAAATTTGCCGAAGATAAAATAGTCGCTTTTTTTAATCCTGCGCAGGGCTACAAATTCATGACGGTTACATGGGGTGGGTTTATAGGCGCAGTTTCAGGCATGAATGAAAAGGGCATTACGGTAACCATTAACGCTGCTAAATCCAGCACCCCCACAGGTTCCGCCACTCCCGTTTCATTAGTAGCCAGGGAAATACTGCAGTATGCGAAAAATATTGCAGAAGCCATACAAATTGCCAGGAGCAGAAAGATGTTTGTATCTGAATCATTCCTTGTGGGTTCGGCAGCAGATAATAAAGCAGTAGCAATTGAGAAGACCCCGGATGACCTGGATGTATATGATCCGCATAAAGATTTTATTACCTGCACTAATCATTTTCAAAGTAATGGATTGAGCCACATAAAAAGTAATATAAAACAGATCAATGAAAGCGCTTCTGCTTACCGCTACAACAGGCTAATGGAGTTGTTAAACGCCGGTGGCAGGAACACGGTTCAAAAAACCATTGATATTTTAAGAGATCAAAAGGGGTTACGCAATGCTGATATTGGTATGGGCAATGAAAAAGCCATTAACCAGTTAATTGCACATCATTCCATTGTGTTTGAACCTCAAAAATTACTGGTATGGGTCTCTACTTCGCCATGGCAACTGGGGCAGTATGTCGCTTATGATCTGAAAAAAGTTTTTGCTTTGCGTGGCATGAAAGAGGACAGGGAGATTTCAGATAGCAGCCTCAGCATTGCAGCCGATCCGTTTTTGTTAACACCTGCCTATAAAAAATTTGAAGACTTCAGGAAATTCAAACAACAGATCGCAGATGGCGGCGACATAAATGCAGACAGCCTGGTAGCCACCAATCCCGAATTTTATCATGCGTATGTGCTGGCAGGTGATTATTTGTATAAGAAAAAGCAATTTAAAAAAGCGTTGTATTTTTATCAGCAGGCTTTAACCAAAGTAATTGCTACAAAAAAAGAGAAAGATCATATCGTTGACCAGGTTCAAAAACTAAACCAGCAGCTAATTCCATAAATATGATTACAGGACTTGGCATTGATCTGATAGAGGTGGAAAGGGTAGCTGCTAAAATCAGCAAGGAGAAGGGGTTCAGGGAATTGGTATTTTCAAAAAAAGAAATTGACTATTGCGAAAAAAGAACCAATAAGTTTGAACACTATGCAGCACGTTTCGCAGCGAAAGAATCTTTTTTTAAAGCGATAGGTACGGGATGGAAAAATGGTACGGCGTTTAATGAAATTGAAATAACGAATAATGAAGACGGGAAACCGGAAATATCTTTTCTTGGTGAAACTGCAGCAACCATTGCGGAAATGAATCCTGGAAAAATATCCGTTTCTCTTTCACATCTTAAAACAATGGCAACGGCTGTAGTAATAATTGAAAGCATATGAACTATTCACCGGAAGCGGCATTTAAAAGCAAAGAACAAATTAAACTAATGCAGGAAAAGAAACTGGCGGAAGCTGTTTCTTATATGAACGAACATTCCCCTTTTTATAAAGAATTGTTTACCCAGGCACGGTTTAATGTGAAAGGGATAAAGACCATTGAAGACCTTTCTGTAATTCCCATTACTATTAAAGAAAATCTGCAGCAACGAAATGACGCTTTTTTATGTGTGCCCCGCAACAAGATCATTGAATACAGTTCCACATCCGGGACGCTGGGAAGCCCGGTTAGCATCGCCCTCACCGAAAATGACCTGGAGCGGCTTACTTACAATGAATACTCTTCATTTGTAAGCGCCGGAGGTTCACCAAACGATATATATCAACTGATGCTTACCATGGACCGGCAATTTATGGCGGGCATGGCCTATTATTCGGGTATTCGTAAATTGGGAGCTGGTATTATCCGACTGGGTCCCGGCG
The DNA here is from genome assembly GCA_015654695.1 of Chitinophagales bacterium. Taxonomy (GTDB): domain Bacteria; phylum Bacteroidota; class Bacteroidia; order Chitinophagales; family Chitinophagaceae; genus VBAT01. The sequence continues at coordinate 2,553 of JAATGJ010000025.1, forward strand.
TGCCTTCGTTACAATGGGAAACCATTCTGAGGCTAAGGCCTACCGCTATTGTTGCCGTGCCATCATTTATTCTAAAGCTTATTGAATATGCCGCAGAGCATCATATTGATATCAACAGCACCACTGTTCAAAAAGCAATTTGTATTGGTGAGAATATCCGGAATACCAATTTTTCATTGAACACTTTAGGGAAAAAAATTACCGGGGCCTGGAACATTAAATTATTCTCAACGTATGCTTCCACCGAAATGCAGACTGCATTTACGGAATGCAGTGAATGTAAGGGTGGCCACCTTCAACCTGAATTATTAATAGTGGAATTATTGGATGAAATGAATAAACCGGTTGGAGCCGGACAACCCGGGGAGGTAACCATTACCACTTTAGGAGTGGAAGGCATGCCTTTACTTCGTTATAAAACCGGGGATATATGTGTGTATGATGACAGCTCCTGCGCCTGCGGCCGAAACACTTTAAGATTATCGCCGATAGTGGGTCGCAAAAAGCAGATGATAAAATATAAAGGGACCACTTTGTATCCGCCGTCGCTCTTTGATATTTTGAACGAAATGCAAGATGTGATTGATTTTGTAACTGAAGTATATTCCAACGAAACGGGAACAGATGAAGTGCTTATTCATATATTACCTTCCGATATTTCCGAAGAATGCAACAGGAGGATCCGGGCTAATTTACAAGCCAGGTTGAGGGTAAGTCCACATATAAAGTATATAACCGCTGAAGAAATTCAAAAAATGCAAATGCCCGAAGCGGGAAGAAAAATAATCAGGTTTATAGACAGGCGCACCTGATCTCAGGCTATTGTACCCGGATACTGCTGGGTTTTACTTTGCTCAATAGCGATCATAATCGTTTCCATCATTTCATTATTGCTCATATTGTAATCTACCTGCAATGGTTCTTTAAATTTCACTGACAGCGTAGTGCCTTTCTTTTTAAATTTCAATCCTTTTTTATCAAACGCTATGTTAAACCCGCTGACAACAATGGGTATCACAATGGGTTGGGTCTGTTTGATCAGTAAAACCGTTCCTTTTCTTCCCGGGGCAAAAGGAGTAGTGGTGCCCTGCGGGAAATTAATGACCCAGCTGCGTCTCAATGCTCTTTCTATTTTCCTGGTATCAGAAGGATCTAATCCCTGGCGCACTTCCTTACTTCCTTCATTCCAGGCTTTTCTTATAGTGATGGAGCCCGCCAGTTGAAATAACCGGGTTACCCAGCTTTTTGTCATTGTTTCCGCCGCTGATACAAAAAAAACATTGGTGAAAGGGTTCAATTAATAATAAGGAACCCCGAGCCCGTTTTGCTTTCTCCATTTTACGGCGCAAAAAATAAGGAGAAATGTAATGACTTCAGCAAAATAGGTCTGGTGATTGCTTACGAATAAAACGTTTTTTTTGGGGAGATTTTTAAGATGTTCGGTTCCTTCGATCTTTAGCTTATTATAGAGCGTAAGCCTGGGGTAAAAAGCCGACCCTACGATAGCATATACAATGGCCCTTACCAGTCTTATTTCTTTCAGCTTATCAAAGAATTTACTCATATGGACTTAATATAAACAAAAGAAAAACTAATGTAGTACTTGTTATTGAATAAAAAAGTATAAACCATCGCATTCATCAAAAGATAGGTAAATAAATCTGGTAGCCGGTGTTCTGATCCTTATTTCATCGTTGTTGTTGCAAAGGAATAAAAGACGAAAAAAGAATCAGGTTTTCAAAAAAGAGGTATTTTCAATCGGTTTGAAACAGGCCTGATTTAAATGGAACCTGGTTTAAATAATGGTTATAAAAATCAATTAAATACTCGTTTATCAGCTTTACATTTTCATTATTATCACCTTCCCCAACCAGCGATTTCATTTTTTCATTTATTTTTACCGGGAAAATAGAACAATCGCTGAAAATAAAATGCCTTGCATTTTTAATGTTAAAAGTATAGAAGGGGTTTGTACGGGCGTAAATAATTTTATTGGCAATTCGCCACAAGGGGTAGCTCTCGCTTTGCAAAAGCATAAAAGGTTTTTTCATTTCATGGCTATACAAATCGCCAAACTGAAAACAATCTAAATTTACACCCGCCTTCATCCGCCTGTCCAAATAACAAAGTTGCCCTGCTACCGCGCCACCTACTGATTGCCCCAATGAACCCACTCTTGAGAAATCCATTTTCCCATATAGCCTGTCGTTAACAGACAGGTCATTTATTTTTTCTAACGTATCCATTACAAACTGAACATCCTTTGTCCACAAATTAACGCTTCTGTCAAATACCTTCATGCCCCTTAAATAAGCTTTTAAAATACGCCTGGTTTGTCTTACATTGGTTGTATCAGGATTTTTTTTATGCATAAACTCCACCATTTTCCATTGTAAATAAGCCTTAAACATCCTGTACTTCTTAATTTTTAAAATTTTCCCTTCCGCAGTATTTGTAATAACCTGGTCGTAAGGATGTGTAATGCTTACAACAATATATCCATGGCTGGCGAGGTTTTCCATTAATGCTGTGTAAAAATCGTCGAGCCCAAAATAAAAACCGGGCGAAAAAAATATTATCGGGAAATTCGCCTGCTTTTTTGAAACCGGGATATTTTCATAAGAAAAGGTTTTGTAACTTTTCAAACTGTCAAAAAAAGATATATCGTCATTAAATACCCGGTAGTTATCCCATAGCGTTTTTGAACTGTAATCCTTTAGATACAGGTTTTCGGTTTCTCCCTTTACATCGGAAGGATACCAGATTTTAACCTGCAGCATTCTTTTGTCTCCCCATTTTAATGTTAGTTTTTCTTTCCGGCTATTATCTGTTAAAAATAAATTTTCTGTTCCGGCAAAATATTCGCCTGTTGGTTTTGGAAGAAATGTACGAAACTGACCAGCGACGCCCGAGTTTAATAATAAAATAAAAATTAAAAAATGAAGCTTTTTTTCCATGCTGATTTATTGTTCAACAATATTAAGCAAAATCTAAAACTGACAATTTCAAATTGATCTATAGCCAAAATAGTTTGAGACGGAATGGCTTTTCAACAAACCCTGGTAGATTAAAAGTTGCATCTGTAACTTCAACCTATCACCTGAAATTATCCTGGAAAAATATTTTATATCAGGGGAGTAGTATTTATTTTATTATTTTCATGTCTCTAAAAATAATACTGTATGCAGCAATATGATGTTGTTGTACTGGGCGGTGGTCTTGCCGGGCTCACGCTTTCATTACAACTTAAAAATGCAAAGCCTGACTTATCCATTCTTGTACTGGAAAGGAGGGAAAATGAAGCTACCACTGCTGCGCATAAAGTGGGCGAGTCAACTGTAGAACTCGGAACTCATTATTTACGGGAAGTATTGGGTATTAAAGATTATTTGGAAGAACATGAACTTCCCAAACATGGCCTGCGCTTTTTCTTTAAATCACATACCAAGGATGATATAGCAAGCCGTGTTGAATTAGGTCCGCGTTTACGTTTGCCTGTTCCAAGTCATCAACTGGATAGGGGGACACTGGAAAATTACCTGATGTGGTTAACGCAGGAAAAAGGAACCGACTTATTGCTTGGAGCGAAAGTTTCCAATGTTGATCTTTCAGTTGAGGCCGGTCACCAGGTTTCCTATATAAAAGGTGGTGAAGAAGTTACCGTCAAATGCCGCTGGGTAGCTGATGCATCCGGCCGGGCCAGTGTATTGAAACGTAAGCTGAAGTTTCAAAAGCCCATGGAACATCATACCAATGCTGCATGGTGGAGGCTCAAAGGTGTTATTGATATTGATGACTGGACAGATAATAAAGAATGGCAATCCTTTCTTGAACCCGGTTTGAGGTATTTAAGTACCGTTCACTTTATGGATAGCGGGTATTGGTTATGGGTAATTCCGCTGGGATCTAAAAACACGAGCATCGGGATTGTTGCAGATCCGGCTGTTCATCCTTTCGAAACATTCAATACCTACGAAAAAGCAGTAGAATGGATGAAGCAAAATGAGCCGTTGGCTTATAAAATGCTTGAACCACTGGGACAGGGAGAAGGGTTACTGGATTTTAAGATATTGAAGCATTATGCGCATCATACAGAAAGGATTTATTCAACGGATCGCTGGGCAACTACCGGTGAATCCGGCCCTTTTTTAGATCCGTTGTATTCACCGGGAACCGATTTTATTGCCATGAATAATTCCTGGCTCAGCGATCTGATCCTGCGTGATATGGCGGGCGAAGATATTACCGGCCGTGTTTCTATTTATGAACAATCTCACATTGCACTAGTGGATAGCTGGATACCGGTTTATCAAAATAAATACCTGCTGATGGGAAATACCCAGATCATGGTCATAAAAATATTCTGGGACTGGGCGTCTTACTGGGCGGTGCCATCACATTTATTCGCCAACAAAGCATTTACCAACCTTAGAATACTTAAAGACCTTTTTGCTGCGCCTAACAGCCCGGGCAGAAAATTTGGCCGCCTGCATAAAGTAATGCAAGACCTGTTCCTGGAATGGCTGCCTTTTGAGAACCGGATATTTTCCAACCGCTATATTGATCCTTTTGACCTGGCAGTTTTAAGAAAATTCCAGGAGGAAATAGAGATACAACGCGGACCCACGGAAATCATTGAGCAGATTGAAAAAAACATGTGCATACTCGAACAGTTTGCTGTAGCCATTTTCAGGCTTGTAAGCGCAGAGGTGAATGGAACGGCCCCTGGCATAAAGGTCAATCCTTATACCATTAACCTGGGTAAAAGCGAAAATGCCATGCAACTGGATACCGAATCCCCTGAGGCTATTGCTCCCGATCCTTCCATTACAAAAGATGTGGATGTGATGTGGTTTTATCCAAAGGCGGCGATGACGACTGCTTAATGATTCATTAATTTCTGATCAATGAGATTCTTGCCGGATCAAATGCCATGACGGAAGCTTCACAAAAAATAGAAAGGATAAAGTCTATTTTCCTTGATACCCAGTTATTCTGTGCCAGGCAGGATAACGCCAGTTCACTGATCGAATACCTCGAAAAAAATGAACCGGAGTTTCGTTCCATTGGCTATGAAAGCGCTTCAATGGCTATTGCATTAAAAGATTTTCAAAAAAAACATGGTCTTGATAACTGGCTTTTTTATGCCAGAACACTCGCACAGGCGCATAAAGCACAAGTTTATGTAGGGCTTGGCTGGGCGATCGCAAAATTGAATCTTTCTTTTTTATCAGTCATTGAAAAAATTGAAACGCGGTTGTATCACCGGGTTGTGGATGGTTGCGGTTATTATGATGGGAGTTTCAGGCAAAGACAAACTGTAATAAACCAGCAACTTCCTCTTTATCTGCCCGAAGCCGCCATGCTGGTATACGACCAGGGTATAGGACGCAGTCTTTGGTACACCAGTAATGCGGATATAAATAAGGTTCTGAGTAACATAAATAGTTTCCCGGTCAGAAGGCATGCAAGTCTTTGGCGGGGCGTTGGGATTGCTGTTGCGTATGTTGGAGGTTGTGATGAACAAACATTAAAAACATTATTGCGATACGCAGGAACAAACCGCATTCAACTGGCGTATGGGGCAGCGCTTGCTGCAAGGTCGCGTAGGGAAGCAAACGCTGTGACAACAGATACTGACCAGTGCTCCCGCTTATGGTTTATACTTACTTCAGGTGAAGCAAATACGTTTTCAATTGATCGGGCCGATCCTGCTGCTATTGAGAATGAAGAAGTGTATTTGAACTGGATTGCACAAGTAGAAGAGAGGTTGGCTGATAGTTTTGAAAGGGCATTAATAGAATGAGATAAACAGTTCCAGGTATTACAGGAAACATTATTCCCAAAAAGAGGCTTCCAGTTATGAAAGCCTCTTTTGTGTTCAGGGCAAACTATATTATTTGGTGGTTATCAGCAAAGGCCTGAACAGATTTTTCTTGAGGGTCGCCCTGCCGATAAACTGGTTGGTGTTGATCCTTTTAAAAAGGGCAGGAAAGAGCATGATGTCCTCGTCCCTTGTATCAAAAACAATTTCTTTTGTGATAGCACCGCTGTTGTCTATTTTGGATACCACAACCTGTCCGCCCCAGCCATCAATATGGTAACTGGGAACTTCATCTTCTTTGATATCCAGGTTTTTTATATTGTCCAGGTACAGGAAGTAATAACCTCCGGCATCACTCACCAATTTAAAGCCCATAGTCCCTCTGCCACGACTGCCCCTTTGCTTTTTAGGGATCTTCCTCACCCATTCAAAATTCCCTTCAGCATTGATCTTCGCTCCAAGGATATCTTCATAATAGTACGTATAACTGATAGTAGTATGTCCTCTCGAATCGGTATAAGACCTCTGTACCACATAATACCCCTCGCAGGCAATGAATACGCTGCCATCACTTTCAACTATAAGATTCCTTACTTTAAGATTTGGAGCTTCATAATCATCCTTTTTTTCCATTTTTCTTTTACTCCTCGCCGATTCAAATTTTTCAAGTTCGGCCAATGGAAATTCGTAATAACCTTTTTTGTATTTAATGATCTTGCCGGTTTGATCCATTATCGCCAGGAATATCCCGTCTGTTCCTGACCCTTTTGATTTCTTGCTATAAGTACAGGAAATAACCATCTCATTCAAAGAATTCTCAACTAAAGATGCTTCCCTGATAAAATAATCATCTATTGAAATGGCTGTATTGATTATTTTTTTATTGCCTTTCGTAAATTTCAATACTTCGTAGTGATAGCCCGCTTTGCCGGTTTCTTTATCTATCTCTTTTCTTTTGTCGGAATCATACACTTTAGCCAGCATATAGGCATTGCCCTGAGCGTCTATTGAAAAATCAGAATTATCCATAATGGCTTCCGTATAGGGCATGGTGAACTCAGCGCCCCAAAGCTTATTCATATTCTCATCAAAAACATGAAGACCGATCTTATCGTAATTCCTTTTGTCGTTTCTTTCTTCCGGAGCCAATCTATAACTAACCAGCAATTTTTTCTCATCAGCAGAATAATTAAACTGGTATTTGAAACCTAACTTCAATGCAGGCCAGCCTCCGCCTCCTCTTATAAGCTCACCACCCATTTTTGTTGTCTTAACCATAAGTTTATTGGAAGCTGTAATTTTTCCTGTTCCCACATCAATTTTGTCATAATACAAATATTCATTTTCCTCTTTTTTATTCCAATCACTATGTAACCAATAATAGTCCGTACCGAAATCAACGACGGTTTCGCTGTTAAAATCACTTGTTAACTCAGGCAATTCAATTGTCTTTTCAGTGGTTAGGGTCAATGTTTTGGGATCAAACCTTGTTATATTAAGTTCATCTTTTTTTAATGACAGGTTTACAATGCCGTCCTTTTCGTTGCCAAAAAAAGACAAGTCATCCGATTTTCGGGGTAAACTATACTCTGAACCCAGTTTAAAAGAAAACTTTTTGCTTTGGCCGTAAAAAAATGTTGGTAATAAAGAAATTACAATCAGGGGTAAATATTTCATAAAAGGAGGTTTTATATCTGCATCAGCAAACTTTTGTGTCACTAATGCGAGGGCGAACTTAACCAATTTATCTATACTTCAAAAGGATAGTCAGTACTTATTGACCGGAAGCAAGCGGTTACTAAATATTAACAAAAAAGAGGCTTCCCGTTATGAAGCCCTTTTGTATTCAGCGTAAACTGTATTATTTGGTGGTTATTAATAAAGGCCTGAACAGGTTTTTCTTGAATGTTGCTCTGCCGATAAACTGGTTTGTGCTGATCCTTCTAAAAAGAGCAGGAAAGAGCAGGATGTCCTCATCCCGGGTATCAAAAACTAGTTCTTTTGTTATACCACCACTTTTATCTATTTTGGCTATCACTAACTGTCCGCCAAAGCCATCAATATGGAGTTTGGGAACTTCATCATCTTTAAGGTTCATATTTTTAAGATTGTCCAGATACAGGAAGTAATAACCCGTAGCATCATATACAAGTTTAAAGCTCATCGTACGTCTGCCCATTCTACCCCTTTGGTTTTTGGGGATGTTTCTTATCCATTCAAAATTTCCATCAGGATTAATTCTGGCAACAATAATATCTCCGTAAGAATAGACTTCTTCACTTGACAGGCCTCCCTTTAATTCATAATATTCCTCAAAGGCAATGAGTACACTGCCATCACTTTCAACTACAAGATTTCTTACGGTCAGGTTGCTGGCCTCATCATCATTCTTTTGCTCCATTTTTCTTTTATTTCTCGCAGATTCAAATTTTTCAAGTTCAGCCAATGGAAATTCATAGTACCCTTTTTTATATTTACTGATGACGCCGTCCGGTCCCACTGCATTCAGGAATATCCCATCTGTTGTTTCCCCCTTTGCTTTCTTACTATAAGTGCAGGAAATAACCGTTTCATTAAGTGAATTCTCAACAAAAGCTATATGCCTGATGAAATAATCATCTACCATTGTAATGATTGTATTAATTATTTTATTATTGTCTTTTGTAAATTTCAATACTTCAAAGTGATAGCCTGCTTTGCCGGTTTCTTTATCTCTTTCTTTTCTTTTTTCAGAATCATATACTTTGGCCAGCATATATACATTGCCATGAGGATCTATTGAAAAATCAATATTATCCATGATGGCTTCTGTGTAGGGCATGGTGAACTCATTGCCCCAAAGTTTGTTCATATTCTCGTCAAAAATATGCAGGCCTGTTATTTCATGGTTTTTTCTGTCATCTCTATCAATCGGGAATAATGTATAACTGACAAGCAGTTTTTTTGTGTCTGCAGAGTAATAAAATTTATATTTTGAGCTTCTTTGTATTGAAGGATAAACATATTCTGTCATGTCAAAGGAAAGGCCCATTTTTGTTGTCTCAATCATCTTGTTATTTGAACTCATAATTTTTCCCGACACAACATCTATTTTATCATAATACAGGTATTCTCTTTCTTCTTTTTTATTCCAGTCGCTAAATACCAAGAAATAATTGGTACCGAAATCAACCACGGTTTCTTTACTAAAATTTTTGCCAAGACCAGGTAATTCAATCTTTTTTTCAATAGCCTGGGTCAATGTATTTGGTTCAAACCTTGTTATATACATTTCGTTTCCTGTCAGGGAGAGATTTACTATGCCATCCTTTTCGTTGCCAAAGAAAGACAAGTCATACGATCTTTTGGACAGATTATAGTCTAAACCCAATTTAAAAGAAAATTTTTTGTTTTGGCCGTAAGAAAATGCAGGTAATAAAGAAATTACGATCAGGAATAAATATTTCATAAAAGGGGGTTTATATCTGCATCAGCGACTTTGTATCACTAATACGAGAGCGAACTTAACCAATTTATCTATACTTCAAAAGGATAGTCAGTACTTATTGACCGGAAGCAAGCCCATTGAAAATATTAACAAAAAGAGGCTCCCGGTTATGAAAGCCTCTTTTAATAAATCACGCAGAATTTATCCTGGTATTATTTAATATACTTACCCAGCCTTTTCCCTGAGACCTCGTATGCTTCAGAAATTCTTTCGCCTGTATCATAATCATTACCCCCAAACGTTCTGCCCGGTGCATTTGATACAGTGAGTGTGGCTATTTTCTTTGTTCTGTTCGCTGTTTCTATTATCTGCACGTCAGCATCTATTTGAGCATTCTTCCTGTTGAAGTAAATATTATAGCCTGGTTCTGTAGAAGTGGTTTTGAATACCAGTGTATATTTTGCATCTTTTTTTACGGTCATACCGCTGGTTTCCTGGAATAATTCAATGAACTTAGGTTCAAAGCGGGAAGCACGGTCAGCTACCCACTTCTTGGCCCATGTATCGCCCCGGCCCGCTTCTTTTTTATTGTATTCCTCTGTTTTCTTTTGTACATACTCCTTTTCAGTAGCAA
>JAATGJ010000013.1 GCA_015654695.1 Chitinophagales bacterium
AATCTAAAACAAATATCCGGGTGAATACAGAAGATGTACTTGATGAAAAAGGAATAGTGACAGGAACAATAGTAACGGTACTGATCCCGCCGCTTTATAAGTAATAATCTATGATATCAGCTATAATTATTGATGATGAACCGGGAAATATTGAAGTGTTAAAAAAAATGGTCACGGATTTCTGTGACCATATTGAAATAACGGGTACAGCTGCTTCCGTTGAAGAAGGAATAACAGTAATCAAAGAAAGAAAACCGGACCTGGTCTTCCTGGATATTGAGATGCCCGGCAAGAATGCATTTGACCTGATTGATTATTTGGCCCCGGTTAGGTTTGAGATCATATTTGTTACAGCTTTCGAACATTATGCACTCAAAGCATTACGCTACAGTGCCATTGACTACCTGTTAAAGCCGGTAAATATCAGGGAACTGCGTGAGTCTGTTGAGAAAGCAAGGAAACGCATAAAAGAAAGAAATTTCCAGGACCGGCTCAATAATTTTTTCAATATTGAAACAAAAAAAGAACCCAAAATCGCCATCCAGTTGAATGATGGCTACAGTTTTATTAATTATAACGATATAGTCTGCTGTTCATCAGAAGGAGCCTATACCGCCATCTCCCTGGTCAATGGCAGCAAATTGTTATCCAATAATAACCTGAAATATTTTACTGAACTGCTTCCTGAAAATATTTTTTGCCGGATCCACCACTCACACCTGGTCAACCTGGATCATGCTATTCGTTATTCCAGGGGAAGGGGCGGCACACTAATAATGGTGAATAAGCTGACGCTGGAAGTATCCCAACGGAAAAAAGATGAGCTGCTGGGCCGGTTTAAAAGATAATCATGTCGGCCAGTTACCATCCTGCTGGTCAAATTATAAGAATCTATCGTTGCAAAAAAAGGCGGTTTTGACTCAGTTAAGGCCAGAAATGACTCACTTATCAAGCTTCTCTCCGAACATTGACTTTTGCTCAATTTTTTGACTAAATTGACATCAGTTATTGATCATTTCCATTAACCATTACAACCTATCCTTCTTAAAATTCGGCTCATTAATCCTGTTCCCACCTGCTTAAATGCGATTAAGAATTTTCCATATTTTCTACGCTGGAAATGCAGCGAAACGGATTGCCTCATAAAAAATATAATGAGTTGTGGAAAGCAATAGTCGCTATTCCCAAAACAAAAAAAGAAAGGTACCAGGCTTATTTATACGATTCGCTTTGTTTTCTCCCATTACTGGTATATTTTTAACCCTTCTCCTACTGAATACCCTCCTCTCCTACTGAATACCCTTCTAAATTTATAAGAAAACTATTTAAATGCGCAACCACTACCTGTTTGCTTTTATACATACTAAAATGCTATATGTCCTTCCGGGGATTTTCTTTCTGTTATTATTTCATAGCGCTTCAGGTCAGCAATTAATAAATACTGCAGGAAATACGATAAGCAATAATACTATAACAATAGAATATTCAGTAGGAGAAATTTCAATAACTACGTTAACCTCCACAGGAAATACTAATCATATAACACAGGGGTTACTTCAGCCAACTGTTAAGCTGATTGATCCTGCCTGTGAGATCGTCAATGATACACTCAATTACTTTCCTAATCCCACACAAAATATCTTAAGCGTTATAGCAAGATTCGACTGGATAACCGGCTATCATATCTACGCCGCAGATGGTAAACTGGTTAGAGTAGCTCCTTTTATCAGCAACCAGATCAATATGTATAATCTTCCCGGCGGAGCTTATTTTATCAAGCTCTTTCCCGGTTGCAATAATAAATACAGGATACTTAAAGTAATAAAACAATGAAAAAATTAGCCCTTATCCTCTTTATAAGTATGATTGCCGCAGGTGCATCAGCGCAAGTACCCCAGGCGATCAATTACCAGGCCATAGCCAGGAATTCAATGGGACAGATTATCCCTTCCCAGAATGTTGGCGTTCGTTTCACTGTACTGGATTTAACAGGAACTAATATACTTTACCAGGAAACACACAATAGCACCACCAACAACTTTGGCTTGTTCACTCTTGCAATTGGCAAAGGCACAGCCGTAAGCGGAACTTTCCCCGCCATTGACTGGTCTGCAGCGGGTGATAAATATTTGAAAGTAGAAATAGCTCCACAGGGAGGCACTAACTATACCATCCAGGGAATAACACAGCTACTAAGTGTCCCTTATGCTTTGTATTCTGAGAAAACAAAATTGATCGGCGGCAATGCTGTTACCATCACGAACGGCAATACCATTAATGCAAACTACATAGCAGGTAACGCTATTAGCATTACCGGAAATACTATTTCAGGTAATTACCAGGCGGGCCCAGGTATAACAATTAACAGCAATACTATTTCTGCTACAGCCGGAAACTCCTGGCTGTTGAACGGAAACGCAGGAACTACAGCATCTAATTTCCTGGGTACTACAGATGATCAACGTCTTTATTTCAGAACAAACAATAAAACGAGAATGTTCCTTGAAAAATCGATTATTAGTTCTGGCTCAGATGTAGCACTTCTTTCTTTATCTGATGAAGCGGGATCTCAGACAAATCCGGCCCAATTATCTATCTGGGGAAGAGAGATTGTAGGAATATCTGCCAATATGCTTATTGTCAATAATGTGGTTGGGCAAACATGGGGAACAGCGGTAGGTAATACGCTGGGAAGAATGATCCGCTTTTCACAAATGACTACACCATCAATTATGCAAAGTCATTTTTATGATTTGGGTATCAGCCAAGACTCTTCATTTTATATCAGCGATAACTGGTTGCAAAACGGAGGACCTAATATTCCCAAAAAGATGATTACTATTTCTCCGCAAAACCGTGTAGGTATTAATCTTAATAATTCAGAAAAGCCTACCGCCAGCTTTCATACCAAAGGCTCGTTACGATTTGAAGGAGTTAATGCCAATAATGCTCTGTCAAGGATACTGGTTATGGATGTCAATGGCAATGTCGCCAGCAGGGATGCCAGCACGATCGGCAGCGGAAGTAGTTTCTGGGTAGCCGATGCCAATGGTATTCATAACAATAATACGGGTCATGTCGGGATCGGGGGTTTATCGAGTAATCTCATCGGATTAAATGTAGAAATGATGGATAACAGGATTGACGGGCAACCAATGGTCAGACTTGCTTCCAATGACACCTGGCAAACTAATCTGATGATGTATAACACCTCCAATAGTGCATCGTATCATATAGTGGTAGGGGGATCCAATAATATTCAGCCGAATTATGGTGTAGGGGCCGGTGGATTGGGTATTGTAAATGTAAGCAACGGATCTACAATGCCAATAATAGTTACTGCTGATAACAAAGTAGGAATTGGCAACAGCCTTGGCGGGACAAATAATTTACCAAAATCCAGGCTACAGGTAAGTGAAGGAGATGTTTATATTGACCAGATCGGTTCGGGGGTTATCATGAAATCACCTAATGGACAATGTTGGAGAATGACAGTAAGTAATGCAGGAGCCCCGATATTCACCTCAATTCCATGCCCCTGAGTCCTCTAATTACATTGGTAAAAAAAGATTTCTAAAAGCAATTTTGGCTTTTATTACTCAAGGTAAATAATGCCAGGTTACAGACAGCATCAAGTCTGTTTCTTTTCAGCCACACCAATAATAAAATCTTTATCCTTCAGATCATCCTTAATATGATGCGTATTGTAGTTCTGGTATTTTATCACACTGACTTTAAAACCAGCTTCATTCAGCCATCCGGTAATTTTCTGCTCATCAATAAAAAAGGTCAGGTGGAAACCAAGCTTAACGGCGTTTTCACTTTTTTCCTGCATATATGGAGTAGAGAAAAAAAGCTGCCCGTTTTTCTTTAGTGCCTTATTAAATATCCGGAGTGCTTTTTTTAAATCTTCTTCTTCCAGGTGTTCAAGTGTTTCAAAAGACACGATCGCATTAAAATAATCCTCGTAATCCAGGGATAAAATATCCGCATGATAAAATTTGACTTTGGGATTATCCTTATACCGCTCCCTGATTTCATCAATAACCTTTTCATTAATATCCGCTGCTATCACTTCTCTTGCCTTACCGGAGATCAGCACGGAACCATAACCCGTACCGCAGGCAAAATCCCCACATACATCGTTATCATGTATCAATCCATTCGCAAATTCATACCGTTTGAAATGGCTTTTCTGATACATATCAAGTTCTTTATACAGCAAGCCATCCTTTATTTGAATGTCAACCCGTTCTCCGTCTCCTCCGAGAGGATTTGATTTATTGAAATCATATTTATTCCTGAAAAGTCCCAATATTTTACTTACTATTTTAAAAAGGATATTATTTTTCATTCCAATTTTTCGTATTAAAGTCTGCAAAATAAGTAATTCAACGTTTATTTATTGAAACTTTTACTTTTGCAACGAATTAAAAATTTGAGTATACCCTTATTTATTAATAATTGCACCGTGTCTATAAAGCCGTCTGTTTCCATTTGCATACCTGCTTACAACCAAACTGTTTATTTAAATATACTACTGAAGTCTGTAGAACGTCAAACCTTTACCGGCTACGAAATAATTGTCAGTGATGACTCCACTACAACGGATGTAAAAAACCTGGTTGATAGTTTTGATTTTGGGGAAAAGTTAAAATATTTCAGAAATGAACGCTCGCTGGGTTCGCCATCTAACTGGAATGCGGCGATCCAAAAAGCAAGCGGGGAATACATCAAAATAATGCATCATGATGATGCTTTCACCAACGATACCGCATTAGCCGAAATGATGAACTTCATCGAAGCCAATGGTTATGATTACATTTTCGCTGATTCAAAAATCGAGAATGTAAAAGAGACGGGTAAAAACCGCATCCACAGGATCAGGAAATTCAGCAAAGTCGCAATCAGGCCCTACCTCCTTTTTTTTGGCAATAGTATCGGCTCTCCCAGTACTTCATTAATTAAAAGAAACCCGCTTGCCCATCTGGAGTACAATCCTCAATATATCTGGCTGGTTGATATGGAATATTATATCAGGCTGTTCCTGGCATCCTCTAAAGGCGGTTCTATCTCTAAGCCACTAATTCTTACGCATGACGCGGCAGATCACAGGCTTACTTCAAAGATCATTACCGATTTTGATTTACAGATAAAAGAACAGGCAATGCTGTATAATTTTCTTATCCCAAAGTCGCCTGCCTTTTCAAAATTTTTTATGCAGGTGTACCTGGTAAGGTTATTTTATAAAGCCGGAACTAAAAACAAAGAACTAACGCGAACATTTATTCATGTACCCAAACTATTAGATATTTATTTTTCCGCCGTAAAGTACAAACCTCTTTACTTTGCTTATCATATATGTATAAAATCCCTGGATATACTCCGAAAAATCCTATTTTAATGACCCAATAAAAGAAAATGTATATTCTTTCAGCTTTAAATCGTTGCTATAAAACTGTCATTTACTTTCCTAAAAGAGTTGGTTTATCTTTTTCTTTCCTTGCGCAATGGTTCCGGTTCAGAAGTAAAAATGATAAAAGGTTTCCCATGAGGTACAGGGATATTCATCCTTGCCTGAAAGACAGGGTTGTAACCACGCCTTTTGACGATCACTATGTTTATCATCCTGCATGGGCGGCACGAGTATTGGCAAAAACACAACCTAAGCTTCATATTGACATCTCATCCCTTCTGGACTTCAGCGCTGTGACTTCCGCTTTTATTCCTGTTAAATTTTATGATTACAGGCCGGCACATTTACAACTGAATAATTTTGAATCTGATTTTGCTGATCTGAAAAAACTTCCTTTTGAAAATGACTCGGTAGAATCACTCTCCTGTATGCACACTATCGAGCATATAGGACTGGGAAGGTATGGTGATGAACTTGATGTAAAAGGAGATATAAAAGCGATTGAAGAATTGATAAGGGTAGCTCAGCCGGGTGGAACAATACTTTTTGTTACTCCTGTAGGAAAACCAAAGATCGAATTCAATGCGCATCGTATTTATAGTTTTGAACAGATCACAGGTTATTTCAAAAGCTGTGACCTGGTGGAATTCGCCCTGATACCTGATGGAGGTGGGTTACAGATAAATGCTGATCCGGCATTGGTCAAAGATCAAAAATATGGTTGCGGATGTTTTTGGTTTAAAAAAAGAGCATTATGATCATCGCCCGTCTCCAGGGAGGATTAGGAAATCAATTGTTCCAGTATGCTGCCGTTAAGGCATTAGCTAGCCGGTTGAACAAACCTTTCAAATTAGAAGCCATTACTTCACTTCAAAAGGATAAGTATCGCAGCATCGCTTTAAATGACCTGCATGCAAATTTTGAGCTGGCAACAAAAAAAGAAGTGAAAGACTTTCTTTATTTTCCATCGCTATACAGGCATCAGTATGTTTCTTTTTTTAAAGCAGGCAAAAACATTTACCATGAACCTCATTTTCATTTTGATGAAAATTTTTTTCATTTGAATGACCCGGTCTTCCTGGATGGCTTCTGGCAAAGTCCTCTATACTTCAAAGACATGGAAACGATCATCCGCAGAGACTTTACCATTAAACCTGGATTGATAAAAAATGTAATGGAAAAAGGGAAAGAGCTGGAAGGCAAAGATTCCATTGCAGTTCATATCCGCAGGGGGGATTTCATGAATCCTAAAATAACGGCTTATCATGGCGTGATGGGTACAGACTATTATTCAAAAGCTATTCAAATATTGAAAGAAAGAATCACCAGTGCTTCTGTTCATTATTTCTCCGATGATATTGAATGGGTGAAAAAGTATTTACCTGCTGATAATGCAGAGTTTGTTTCTTCTTTTACCCGATCAGCTATCGAAGATTTTTACCTGATGACAAAATGCAGGCATATTATAATTGCCAACAGCAGCTTTAGCTGGTGGACAGCCTGGCTGAATGACAATCCTGGTAAAATAGTTGTAGCACCGGGGAAATGGTTTGCCGATAGCAGGATCAATACAAATGATTTGATACCGGCGGAGTGGATCCGGATATAGTCTTTGTTCAAAATAAAATATATCAACGTTACCGGTTGCCAGTTACTGGTTACCGGTAACAGGCTGCCGGCAACCATTTATTTCTTATTCGCTTCCACGAAAAACGGGTATGTTTTTTTCAATCCTTCTTTTAATGAAACCGCATGTTTCCATCCCATATTATGAAGACGTGAGCTATCCATCAGTTTGCGGGGAGTGCCATCGGGCTTAGAGGTATCAAACTGAATGTCTCCTTCAAAACCTACCACTTCTTTTACCAGCAGCGCCAGATCTTTGATCGTTACTTCTTCACCGGTTCCTATGTTCACAAACAATTTATCATCGTATTGCTTCATCAAAAATACGCAGGCTCCGGCCACGTCGTCGGCATACATAAACTCTCTTAATGGTGAACCAGTTCCCCATATTTCCACGAAGGCTGCTTTGTTTTGTTTGGCCTCATGAAATTTTCGGATCAATGCAGGAATAACATGGGAATTTTGTAAATGATAATTATCCCCCGGGCCGTACAAATTTGTTGGCATCGCTGAAATGAAATTGCAGCCATACTGGTCGCGGTAAGCCTCGCAGAGTTTTATACCCGTGATCTTTGCGATGGCATACGGTTCATTAGTTGATTCTAATAAACCAGTAAGCAGGTACTCTTCTTTCAATGGTTGCGGCGCCAGTTTTGGATAAATACAGGAGCTGCCGAGAAACAATAATTTCTTTACATCATTCTTATAAGCTGCATGAATGATATTCGATTCGATCAGCAGGTTATCGTATAAAAATTCAGCCCTGTAAGTATTGTTGGCAATAATGCCTCCTACTTTAGCGGCGGCCAGGAAAACATATTCCGGCTTTTCTTTAGCAAAAAAATCATTTACCGCCTGCTGGTTGCGAAGATCTAACTCCGCAGAAGTACGGGTGATGAGATCAGCAAAGCCTTCCTGTTTTAATTGCCGCAGTATAGCAGACCCTACCATTCCCCTGTGCCCTGCTATAAAGATCTTACTGTTTTTTTCCATTACTCAAATTGTCTTAGTGTTTGATAGCCTGAATCTTTAAGTATAACGTCTTTGCGAAAATGCCCGATATCTGCATGTACCATTTCTTTCACCATTTCGTTCAGGGTGTATTTTGGCGCCCATCCTAATTTTTGTTTTGCTTTTGTAGCATCACCAAGCAAGATGTCCACTTCAGTAGGACGAAAATAACGTTTATCTATTTCCACCACTACATCGCCTTTTGACAACCTGATATCAGGATCAGCTACTTTTGTTACGATTGCTTTTTCATTTTCATCTTTACCTTCAAAAGTTATCTCCACCCCTGCATGGGCGAATGCCATTTTTACAAAATCCCTTACTGATGTAGTGACACCGGTAGCTATAACAAAATCTTCCGCTTCCTTTTGTTGTAGCATCAACCACATCGCTTCCACATAATCTTTGGCGTGGCCCCAGTCGCGTTGCGCGGAAAGGTTACCCAGCCATAATTTCTTTTTTAATCCTAATACTATTTCGGCAATTCCCCGGGTGATCTTCCGGGTAACAAATGTTTCTCCGCGCAAAGGACTTTCATGATTGAATAAAATTCCGTTGCAGGCATACATTCCATACGCTTCCCGGTAATTCACCGTGATCCAGTAAGCATACAATTTAGCTACACCATACGGGGATCTTGGATAAAAAGGGGTTGTTTCCTTTTGCGGTATCTCCTGTACTTTACCATAGAGTTCTGAAGTAGAAGCCTGGTATATCCTTGTTTTCTTCTCCAAACCAAGAATACGAATGGCTTCCAGCAAACGCAAGGTTCCTGTGGCGTCTGTATTGGCCACATATTCCGGCTCCTCGAAGCTCACATGAACATGGCTCATAGCGCCCAGATTGTATATCTCATCCGGCTGTACCTGCTGAACGATTCTAATGATATTGGTGGAATCCGTAAGATCGCCGTAATGCAACACCATCCTTACATTTTTCTCATGCGGGTCCTGGTACAGGTGATCAACACGCTGCGTATTGATGAGTGAAGTACGTCTTTTGATGCCATGCACTTCATATCCCTTGCTTAATAATAACTCAGCCAGGTATGCGCCATCCTGCCCGGTAATACCTGTGATAAGGGCTTTCTTCATTACATTAATAAATTTGATGCAAAAGTAACGGGTTTATTATAATGTTGCCGGTTACAGCTTACCAGTAAGCGGCAACCGGTAACATTCGCTATCTTTTTGACTGGTAGCCTGCAGAAACCTGTTCATGCCTTGTTTCTTTCTTTCGTCTAAATGATAACTCAGGTGAAGGGTATAATATTTTTTCAGGTCATACACATCAAATGGATTTTCTGCCACGATCTCATCAATATGCTGCAGCCCCATCGCATTTGCTTCGTTGAACATTTTTACAAATTCCGCCGGTAATTCCCGGGTACTTACCCATACTGCAAATACAAATGGTAAACCCGTGATGGCCCTCCACTCAGACCCAAGATCATAAATAAAAGTAGAAATGCGGCGCTGCTCCAACGCCCTGTCGCCGATAACAAGACCTGCTGCTGTACCTTTTATTTCCCGGAGATAACTTTCATCCGTTGCCTGTACGATCTCCGGGGCAATACCCCAGTATTCTTTCATCAGCCATTTTAATAAGGCTACTGAAGAACGGCTTTGATAATCCAGGTAAACGGTTGTTACCTCATTCATAGGCACTTCACTGAATAAACAAACAGAGGCAATCTCCCCTTCGGCGCCAATACAATAATCCCCTACGATATGCCAGGATGGAAGATCAGGAATAGCCGCTACAGGTACCAGTCCCAGGTCTATCTCGTTATTAACAAGCATTTCAGCCAGCCTTGCAGGATAGGCGGTTATCAGCTCAATCCTTTCATTCACCGGCGCCCGCTGCAAACCGTATATGAGCGGTTTTGTATTCAGATAATTAACTATGCCGACTCTTATCTTCTTCAATTAGGTTATTTTTGAGGGAGCAAAGTTAATAGAACAGGTTTATTAAAAATCAGATCATGGAATTGAATCCTCTCACCGCTATTTCCGCTATTGATGGCCGCTACCGCAAGCAGGTGCAGCACCTTGATGAATATTTCTCTGAATATGCTTTAATGAAATACCGGGTGATGATAGAAGTAGAATATCTTCTCTTCCTGCAAAAGAAAAAATTTGTTACGCTGTCAAATAAAACGATCAAACATCTTCAAAAGCTCGCTGAAGATTTTGGGCCGGAAGATGCACAGGAGATCAAACAAATTGAATTCGTCACGAACCATGATGTAAAAGCGGTAGAATATTTTCTGAAAAATGAACTTGGCAAAACAAGCGCTAAAGAAATAAAAGAATGGATTCACTTTGGACTCACTTCACAGGATATTAATAACACGGCTATCCCGCTTCTATGGAAACACTCTATAGAATATGAGTACCTGCCATTTTTGCTAAACCTGAATACGCAGTTAAAGCTACTGGCGCAGGAATGGAAAGACATACCCATGCTGGCGCATACACACGGGCAACCCGCCAGTCCTACTACGCTGGGAAAAGAGATGATGGTATTTGTGGAAAGAATACAAAACCAGATAGAGCAATTCATCGGCATCCCTTTTAGTGCAAAATTTGGAGGGGCCACAGGAAATTTCAATGCGCATCATGTTGCTTTCCCAAAAACAAACTGGGTGAAGTTTGCCAATGAATTTGTAGGGCAACTGGGATTAAGCCGGCAGCAATTCACTACCCAGATAGAACATTACGATAACCTGGCCGCGCATTTTGATTGTATAAAGCGCATCAACAATATTCTCATAGATTTCTGTCGCGATATATGGACCTATGTTTCGATGGAATATTTCAAACAGAAAACAAAAAAAGGCGAGGTAGGATCATCCGCTATGCCACATAAGGTGAACCCGATTGATTTTGAAAACGCGGAAGGTAATTTAGGAGTAGCTAATGCATTATTCGAACATCTTTCTTCCAAGCTTCCCATATCCCGTTTGCAAAGAGACCTGACAGACTCAACAGTGCTGCGAAACATAGGCGTTCCTTTTGCTCATACCATCGTCGCATTGAAATCAATTGAAAAAGGTCTGGAAAAATTAGTCGTTAATAATGGCAAGATGTATGAAGATCTTGAAAACAACTGGGCTGTGGTAGCAGAAGCTATACAAACCGTCCTGCGCCGGGAAAACTATCCCAATCCGTATGAAGCATTGAAAGATCTGACAAGGGGTAATAATAAAATTGATAAGAAAGCTATCCACAACTTCATTGATGTGTTAAAGGTTGATATTCACATAAAAAAAGAGCTCAAAAAAATAACCCCGCATAATTATACAGGTGTTGCTGTTGAATTTTAGCTCCGGTTTTCCCATTTTGTTCAAAAAGTATTTAGTATGCTGACAAGTACCCCTTTGCTTTGGAAATTGTCTTTCAGTGACTATCTTTAAGGCCAGCCTTATACCACCATGAAAAAGATCCTGCCGACTCTACTGATATTCTTTACCATAAGTACAAACCTTTATAGTCAATACGCAGATATTGGTACAGGAACCCTGAAAGATAAAATATGGTGGTTTGACTGGAATGGTTTTACAATAGCAAACGGCGCTTCCAGGACTTTTAATACAGCGGATGGGCTTACCGTAACAATTACATTTTCTAGTGTAACCGGACCACTTTGTCAACCTAGCGTCATGAATACGTGGTCCGGGGCGGTATTGCATTTCTTATATGACTTCAGTAATACGAGTATTAAACCCGCTTTATACTCCCCGAATACAAGCCAGGATGTTGCATTCACTCTTGATATAACAGCTACAAGAAATGGCTTGCCTGTATCCTTCAAATTTATTGCAGCGGATGCAGAAGCCAGTGGTTTCGGCGAAACGATCAACCTGGTGACCAATGGCGGCAACTGGAACTGTATTGATTTTTTCCGCAATTCTTCGCAAACAACTAATCCTTTCGCAGGATGTAATACACCTTCTGCAACCCTTAGCGAAACTTATGGCTTGGCCGCAAGTACAGGTCAAAACCCGGTTATAGCCAGTGATGCCCCGGGCTCAGGAGTATTAACTGTGAATTGCGCTTTTAACTGGCCTAATGTTCCTGGAAATTCAGGACTCGCTTTTGGAATTTTTGCACCTGTTGATCGCGGCGATCTTCCTCCAGGTTTCGGATATGCGCAACACAGGCTGGAATATGCAGGCATCAACCAATGCAATTATTTACCTCCTTTACCAGGCCTTGTACAATCACAAACACTAAAAATCGGAACGAATGCCGGTGATGCAGATGGAGCCGAATCATTGAATGATAATGCTAACGGAGCAGATGAAGACGGTGTCAATTCTTTCCCTCTCTATACCAATACAGGTTCATATAGCCTGGCGGTAAATCTTAGTAATACAACCGGCAATCCTGCATACCTGACAGGCTGGTTTGATTATAATCGTAATGGGATGTTTGAAAACAATGAATTCGTTACGAATACAATACCGAACAATGCTACTTCATCGGTTTTGACATGGCCAGGATTACCCGTGACTTTGCCAACAGGAGCTTCAACTGCCTGTGCCTTTAGATTCAGACTTTCTTCAGACATTGCTTCAACACAAAACCCTGCGGGTTTTGCAATCAACGGTGAAGTGGAAGATTATTTTGAAACTATAACTCTGAATACAACTGTTGCTAATTTCACACTACCTGATACTGTTTGTGTAAACACTCCTGTAAATATCCAGAACCTTACGCAGGATGGAACTACTTACTACTGGAATTTTTGTTCCGGCTCTTTGAATTCAACTCCCACAGGCAGTAACTTTACTTCCCCTAATCTATCCATGCCCGTTTTTATGGATATAGTACAGGAAGGCGTTAATTACTATGTTTTTGTTTGTAATCATACTGGTTCATTGGCGAGGATGAATTTTGGTAACAATCTGCTAAACATCCCAACAATCACTAATCTTGGTTCATTTGGAGGCATCATTCCTACACAGGCAGAAGGTTTGGAAATTCAGAATGATGGCGGCAACTGGATTGGGTATTTAATTGGTGGGCAAAATGCAAACTCAAGGCTTGTCAAACTAAACTTCGGAACTTCTGTTGCAAACACCCCTACTGCAACTAATCTTGGTAATATAGGGGGGCTATCATTTCCGGTTGATTTTACCCTTATAAAAGATGGTGCTTCCTGGTATGGCTTTACAGTTAGTGCAGATAATAGTACCATCACAAAATATAGTTTTGGGAATTCTTTAAATAATATTCCCATTGCAACTAATCTTGGCAATATTGGCGGAATGAATTATCCGGTTGGATTTTTCTTATTAAAGGACGGAACAAACTATCACTTATTTATTACTAACAGAAATAGCAGCAGTATAACCAGACTGAATTTTGGAACCTCTATGGCGAATATTCCGACAGGAATAAATCTTGGTAATCCTGGAAATAATCTTAACCTACCCAGAGATATTACTTTGATTAAAGATTGTGGAAATATATTTGGGTTCGCGACCAATGAAGGCGATAATTCGATCACACGTCTTGATTTTAATAATAATGTTCTTTCTACACCCGTTTCATCAAATATTGGAAATATTGGTTCTCTCAATTATCCGCATTCCATTTCTGAGATCTTCAGGACCGGTGATGCCGTAAACTTCTTTGCACCTAATGCTACTTCCAATTCTATTTCCAGAATAACGTTTAATAATTGCAGCAGTTCTTCTATCCCTTCTCATACAGGGATCGCGCCTCCCGCTTTTCAATATACTCAGCCCGGAGAATACAATGTTTCACTTTTTGTTGATGACGGACTTGCCACACAAAATGTTCTTTGCAAAAGAATAGTAGTAAAACCCTGCCAGCGGCAGATATCGGGTATCATAAATGATTATACCGAAGTACTGGCATTCGATCCCTGCAAAAACACTCTTACAGTTACTAACTCCAATGCTTATAATATTGGCGACACCGTTTTGTTGATTCAGATGAAAGGAGCCGTCATTGACACAACCAATACGGCTGCATTTGGAAGCGTCACTGATTATAAAAATGCAGGCAACTACGGATTCAATTATGTAAAGAGTAAAACCGGAAATTTAATCGAATTAAAAAACTTTCTGACAAAGCAGTACGATATTCCAGATGGTAAGGTGCAATTAGTCAGGGTTCCTTTTTTCCAGGATGCCGTTGTTTCTTCTGCTCTTACCTGTCTCCCATGGGATGGTGGTAAAGGAGGTATTGTCGTGTTTAATGTTGCCGGTTCATTACAGTTGAATGCCAACATTGATGTTGTCGGAAAAGGTTTCAGGGGTGGTGCGGGATATAACAGCGGGCAATTGGTCACCAATTGTTTTACCAATGGATATTACTACCCGATCACAAGCGGTAACATAGCAGCCATAAAAGGGGAAAGTATTTCAACCATCAGCAATAATATTATACGTGGCAAAGGAGCCCTGGCTGCTGCAGGTGGCGGTGGCCTTGATCATAACAGTGGTGGCGGCGGCGGCGGTAATGCTGGCGCGGGCGGTTTTGGTGGTTTTCAGCTAGAACCTTGTGGCAATGCTCCTTTTGATAATAGGGGTGTTGGAGGTAATGGTATTCCTTATCCTTTTCTCACTTCTGCTTCTTATAATAAAATATTTATGGGCAGTGGCGGAGGAGCGGGTCACGCCAATAATCCGGCTAATGGCAGTTACCCACCCACTGGCGGCAATGGAAGCGGTATTGTAATCATTAGTGCACAGAATTTACAGTGCAATTCTTTCAAAATCCTGGCCAACGGAGCAAATGCTCCCGGGTGTCCTGTAGCAACAACCAATGATTGTCACGATGGAATGGGTGGTGGTGGTGGCGGTGGCACAGTACTTCTAAACATTGCCTCTTATACTGGTAACGCTTTAATTGAAATGAATGGCGGTAAAGGTGCGGATGTTAGTGGCCCTATTCCAGTAGCAGGCAGAATCGGTGCCGGCGGAGGTGGTGGGGGGGGCTTATTTTGGTCTGCAAGTGGAGGCTTGCCAGGAAATCTAATCCCGGATTTTGACGGTGGCCAGAACGGAGTATTATTGCAGGATGCGAATAATCCCTGGGGGGCTACTGCGGGTAGTCCTGGCAGTAACTTACTCCACCTTGAGCTACCTATAGATAATATTCCTTTCAAACCCAATATTGATTCGGTAAGGATCAAAGACAGCATCACCGGTTGTGCAAGTTTTAACTTCAAAGGATTGGGTTATACCAATACCAGTCCTGTTGCTGGCTGGCAATGGTATTTTGGAGATGGTAATACTGCCAACACACAAAACACTAATCATACTTATACCAGTTCAGGCGCTTTCACTGTTAAGCTGGTAATAACTGATATCAATGGTTGCAGGGATAGTATTACAAAAAACATAGCCACTATAGTATTAGATATTGATTTTAGCTACCAGTTAAATGCCTGCAGCCCTCTCTCTGTTCAATTTAATAGTATTGGCAGCAGTTCTCAAAATTCTTACTGGTCATTTGGCGATGCAACAACTGTTTCCGGAGTATTGAATCCTGTTCATACTTATCCTGCTGAAAATACTTATATCGTTAAATACAGCGCTTCAAATGGCACGTGCACAGATACTGTTACAAAAACGATCACTCTTGCCATCCTGCCTGATGATATTGTGCTTACACGTGATACGACAATATGTTCCGGAACTACCAAACAATTATTGACCAAACCAGCATTAAGTTTCTGCTGGAGTCCCACTACTTTTTTAAATGATCCGGATTCGCCCAGCCCCATTACATCAACTCCGCAAAACATTACTTATTATTATACCGCAGAAGCAACCGGCAGTAATCTTATAGTAAATGGAGATTTTTCGTTGGGAAATACCGGGTTTACTTCTCAATATATTTCTGCCAATCCTAATAGCAACGAGGGGCAATATTTTATTGGAACAAATCCACAGGCATGGAACGGAGGCCTTAATACCTGCGGCGATCATACCTCGGGCAATGGAAATATGATGATGGTAAATGGCGCTCCTGCTGTTGATGTGAATGTATGGAAACAAACCATTGCTGTAACGCCGAATACGAACTATGCTTTTTCAACCTGGATAGAGGCTCTTACTGCTACTAACCCGGCCCAGCTTCAGTTTTCAATTAATGGAAAAAATACAGGCGGGCTGATAACAGCCAGCACTCCTGCATGCACATGGGCGCAATTTTATACTACCTGGAATTCGGGGAATAATACTGCGGCTGTTATTTCAATCATAAATAAAAATACGGTGCTGGCAGGAAATGATTTTGGTCTTGATGATATTTCTTTCGCTCCCCTCTTTATTAAAAGAGACTCTGTAAAAATAACAGTTGATAATCCCTTAGTCAGAACAAATAATGACGCTACCGTGTGCCCCGGCGTACCTGTACAATTAAATACTAACGGCGCCACCAGCTATTCATGGTCGCCGGCTGCAGGTTTGAGTAATGCCGCCATTCCCGATCCTGTTGCTTCACCATTAACAACAACCGGGTATATTGTTACCGGAACAAATGCAAACGGGTGTACGGCAAAAGATACTGTGAACATTACCATTCTGCCTAAACCTGTCATCACAAGATCAGCCAATGATACTATTTGTAAAAACAGCACTATTCAATTGTTTGCAGGCGGCGGAATAAATTATACATGGTCGCCACCAGCCACGCTTAATGATCCAACTATTTCAAACCCTGTTGCATCACCTGCGGCAAATACGATCTATTATGTATCTGTTACAGATGCCAATACCTGCACCAATACTGATTCAGTAAAAGTATCTATTCATCCTGATCCGGTTTTTACCATTAGCTCTCCTGCGATGATTTGTGAAAAAGATATAGCACAGTTAACAGCCGCCGGGGGCGATATTTATTCATGGCAACCTGATCCGACTTTAAGTAATTCCGCAATTGCAAATCCTGTCGCTTCACCGCTTGTCACTACCAACTATTCTGTCAACATCACCGAGACAGCCTGCAATAACTCAACTATCCTTAACACTACCATTACAGTAAATCCTTTACCTGTTGTCCAGGCAAGCAAAGCCAATGACATTGACTGCAGCAATGACCGCAGCCAACTCAACGCCAGCGGTGCAGCAGTATATACATGGTCACCCGTTGCTTCGTTAAACAATCCAAACATCTCAAATCCTGTCGCAACGCCAACAGGCAATACACAGTATATAGTAAAAGGAACAAATGCATCCGGTTGCAGCAACTATGATTCTGTCATGGTCACTTTTCTACCCGTGAACGTTAGTGGTTATTCCATGCCCAATGCCTTTACCCCCAATAACGATGGATTAAATGATTGTTATGGAATCCGGTACTGGGGAATCATCCGGGAACTTGAATTCAGTATTTATAACCGCTGGGGTGAAAGAATATTTTTTACAAAAAACCCGGGTGCCTGCTGGGATGGAAAGTACAAAGGCCTTATGCAGGATATTGGCGTTTATGTATATATGATAAAAGCCAAAACTCTTTGTGGTGATACTTTCAAAAAAGGTCTTTTTACGCTTGTGCGTTAATAAGCTATTCATGTAAACATTTTAGCACAGTATTTGTCTTCATAGTCTAAATGCCCGTCTATGAAATTAATACCCGGACTTTTAGGTTTGCTGCTGCTGTTTTCCGCCTGCGAAAAGAGTAATACTAGCGAAGAATCATTTGAACTCTATGGCCGTTACAGGGGAACATTTACCCGGTCAGGAATGGACACAGCACTGGTGAACATTTTTTTCAAGAACGATGCTACGTTCGACGGAACAAGCGACCAGTTACAATATCCCGCAATATGCAGTGGCAGTTTTGCCCGCAATGGCAATAGCCTGGTAGTTGACGATACCTGCACCTGGACAGCCAATTTTGACTGGTCACTGATATTTGATGGCAATTACAATATCAGCTTTGCCAGCGAAACCTCAGTAAGAATATGGAGAACGAACGGGGCAATAACAGATGAGTATTTGCTTTCAAGAATCTCAAGGTGATATATTTACTGCTGACCATTACGCCGGTTTGTACAGCATGTAGATATGTAGTTCTTTACCTTCTTCAGTAAAGGTCTTATCAAAAACAAAACCGTTCTTCAGCAATACTTTTTGTGAAGGAATGTTTTCCGGATAGGTAATAGCCGCTATAGAAGAAAGACCTAATGGGCCAAATACATATTCTATTCCGCCTTTTAAAGATTCGGTGGCGTAACCCATTCCCCAGTTGCCCTTCAATAATGCGTAACCCACTTGCAGCATATCTGTATGCTCCACCGGGATAACTGCGAAAGAACCTAGGAATTCACCATTCGCTGTAGAATACATTCCCCACCTGCCCATGCCGGGACGCTCGGTATAGGCATTGATGATCTTTTGTAAAAATTCTTTTGATTGCTCTAATGTTTGTGCAGGCCGTATATAACGCATTACTTCTTTATCACCATTCAGCCGGAAAAAATTATCCATATCATCCATCGTATATGGACGAACGACTAATCTTTCCGTCTTGAAAATTATTTGATTGCCAGCTTTACGCATTTCAATGAAATATTTTTATTTCTGTACCTTAGAAAATACTGCCTGATGTAATCCTTTAAATAGCTTTTCTAATGTCACCCCTTCGGGGTTTTTGGCCTGCGCTGATTACTCCAGGTCTATATTAATTTCACCTCTTCGGGGTTTTACAATCCGCCTTCAGCGGATGTTATTAATATAGTATCAAACCGCTAATGCCGGGTCCCAATCCCGAAGGGATGGCATTATTTTTTAAATCCCTGATGGCATGGTGTATAATCAGGATCATGAGGCCACCTCCTTATGTATCTCACTCGTAAAATGAAACTCAATATCAGGATTATTTGTTCTCTCTGTATTTAAGAACCATTCACTCTGCGCCAGGTACACCATGTGGCCATCTTTATCTTCGGCTATATTAGCTTGTTTGAAACGCGAGAACTCCAGTAATTTTTTTGGATCCTTGCTGGTGAGCCAGCAAGCTTTATAAAAAGGTAAAGAGTTAAATACAACGGATGCACTATACTCATGCAGCAAACGGTATTGGATTACTTCAAACTGCAGCTCTCCTACGCAACCAATGATCTTTTTATTACCACCGAACTGTGTGAATAATTGCGCCACACCCTCATCCGTTAATTGCAATAACCCTTTCTCCAGTTGCTTCGTCTTCATCGGGTCTTTATTCACCACTTCTTTAAATATCTCAGGCGAGAAAGACGGGATGCCGGTAAAATAAAAATTTTCTCCTTCCGTCAGTGTATCGCCGATCTTGAAATTGCCGGTATCAAACAAACCCACAACATCACCCGCATACGCGTCTTCAATCACACTCTTATCACGGGCCATAAAAGAATACGGGTTGCTGAAACGAACATCCTTATCCAACCGCACATGATGAAAATATTTATTTCGCTCAAACTTACCGGAGCACACCCGGAAGAAAGCAATTCGGTCCCGATGTTTCGGGTCCAGGTTAGCATGGATCTTAAAAACAAAACCGCTCATTTTATCTTCTTCCACATCTACGGGCCTCACCGTAGTCTCCCTGCTGCGGGGCGTTGGCGCTATACGGATAAATGTATCCAGCATTTCCTTTACCCCAAAGTTGTTCACCGCGCTACCAAAAAATACCGGGGCCACTTTACCATCTAAGTAATCCTGGATTTTTAATTCCCCATGCACGCCATCCACCAGTTCCACATCTTCCCGCAGTTGTGCAGCGTCCCTGTCGCCCAGTTTCGCATTCACCACATCATCACTCAAGTCAGAAACCGTGATCACATTTTCGTCTGCTGCTTTGGTACCGGCAGTAAACAACACCAGATCTTTATCATGCAGGTTATACACCCCTTTAAATTCTTTACCACTGCTGATCGGCCATGTCATCGGGTGCAGGCTCAGTGATAATTCTTTTTCTATTTCTTCCAGCAGGTCAAAACGGTTCTTACCATCCCTGTCCATTTTATTGATGAACACGATCACCGGTGTATCCCGCATACGGCATACTTCCATCAGCCGACGGGTCTGTGCCTCTACCCCATTCACACTATCTATCACCAGGATAACGCTGTCCACAGCCGTCAGCGTACGGTAGGTATCTTCCGCGAAATCTTTGTGACCGGGAGTATCCAGCAGGTTGATGAGTACTTTATTGTATTCAAAACTCATCACCGAGGTAGCCACCGATATACCCCGTTGCCGTTCTATCTCCATAAAGTCGCTGGTAGCATGTTTCTTTATCTTATTACTCTTTACCGCACCGGCCACCTGTATGGCGCCGCCAAACAACAGGAACTTTTCCGTCAGCGTCGTTTTCCCAGCATCCGGGTGACTGATGATCGCAAATGTCTTGCGCCTTTCTATTTCGTTGTGATACTTCATGTCCTGTGTCCGCCAACCGGCGGAAAATTAATCCTTATCTAATTAAATGAATCTTTAAAGGCGGCAAAGGTAGGTTTTATGTTTGTACCGGATTACCCGTTCAGCGGTAATTTTATACGAGGGTAACATTTGCCCCTGTTTTTCAAACGAGGGCAAATTATCGCTATTTTTGCCCTCGTTCAATTTTCGAGGGCAATCGTTGCCCGCGTTCAGATAAGCCAAAAAAGCCGTGATGAAATATAATCCGCTTAAACCATACAATGATTTGCCTGACCTGCCGCCCCGTGCAGACCTGGAGACTAAAATCATTATGAAAAAAATAATTACTGCAAGCAGGGCATTGTCAGAACTAAAAGGAGCTATTAAAAATTTACCCAACCCATTCCTGTTTATTGATACCATTAATTTACAAGAGGCACAGGCCAGTTCCGCTATCGAAAATATTATTACTACCCAGGATGATCTTTTCCGGGCCAACGTGAGTGATAAAATAGTTGAATCGCCGGCAACAAAAGAAGTGCTGCATTATAAAGATGCCTTATGGTTTGGTTTTGAACAGATAAAAAAGAAACCGCTGCTTACCACCAACCTGTTTATCGCCATTATGCGGATAATAAAAGAAAACCAGTCCGGCATAAGGAATATACCCGGCACACAGCTAAAAAATCCCGCGACAAAAAAGACCATATATACCCCGCCTGAAGGAGAAACTATTATACGGGACAAATTGAAAGCACTGGAATACTTTATCAATACGGACGATGATATTGACCCGTTGGTAAAAATGGCGTTGATACATTACCAGTTTGAAGCTATACACCCATTTTTTGACGGCAATGGAAGAACGGGCAGGATCATTCTATTGCTATACCTGAAAATTTCCGGCCTCACCGACCATCCTTCTCTTTATTTAAGTAACTATATTTTGAAAAATAAAAATGAGTACTACACTAACCTGCGGACTGTAACGGAGAAAAACAACTGGCAAGCCTGGGTGCTTTACATGCTGGATATGATAGAAGTAACTTCTGTAAACAGCAGAAACCGGATAGAAAAAATAGATGCGCTGATGAAATCTATGAGCGGAAAAATCCAGAAACAATTGCCTAAAATCTATACAAAAGATCTGCTAGAAGTACTATTCCGGTTGCCCTATACAAAAAGAAACTTTTTAACAACCGCGGGTATAGGAAATATTAAAACATCGGGAGCTTACCTGAAAAGCCTGGAAGAAAAAGGGTTTTTGAAAAGCATAACTGCCGGTAAAGAAAAATTGTACCTGAACTTTCAACTGATGGAGATACTAAAAAAGCAGTAGCGGTTTAAGGTCGTTTTTCCAGCATCCGGGTGACTGATGATCACAAATGTCTTGCGTCTTTCTATTTTGTTGTGATACTTCATAAATGACGGCAAAGATAAGGTTTGAAGGGGAATTTGTTATTCGGCTGTAGTGTTACTAGGATCGTCCCTTGCGTCACACACTTCAGCGACATTAACACGGATGGGCATATGCGTAGAATCCACTTTTATTTGCAAAAAACCATAATTATAGTTTTAACTGATTTTATCAGCCAAAATCTAAATATAGACAAAGTATTCAGCCTAATGTTCCATTTTCGCATTGTATTGAGAATACTAAGAAACCGTATTCTGCAATTCTATTAGAAATTGCAAAATTATTAGCCAATTTTAGTACCTTCAAATTAATAAAAATCTTAGGGCAATAACAGACCAATAACAACTTGATACCTTTACCTTACAACTGCTATTACTAAGGTATTTTTTAAGTACGTAGTATATCAGATATACAAACTATAGAAATATTATGAATCATATACAAACAGAGTTTGCAAATCTTATTACTTCATTAAGCGAAGAAAATTTTAATCATTTAATTAAAGAATTTAATAAAGAGTATTATCAAAGTAGTGATGTAAGAATTGTTAATGGCCCTTATGATGGTGGTATTGATTTGGAAGTGTATAAAAATGGAGAACTTATAAAGAGAAATATTCAAATAACTGTGCAAAAAACTAAGTTAGAAGCTAAGTTATATTCGGATTTAGCAAAAGCAAAAGAAAACTCAGCAAAATTTGGCTACCAGAAAAACTTGGATTTTTATTGTACAATTGGAATTACTGGAGATACAAAACGTAGTTGGAAACGAACAGCAATTGTGGACTATGGAATAGATCTTAAACTTTATGACAGCCACTCTCTATCTGCATTAGGAGAAGAATTTCATTCAATAAAAAAATCTTTATTTGAAATTTTTGGCGTTGAAAAGCATTCAGAATTGATAAATGTAGACAAACATACAAAAGTACTCTATGATATGTTTGCAATAGGAAAAGATGCTGGCGAACTAAAAAAACAGTTTTTACATTCCCTAATCATTACTTATATCTTCGAACATCCTAATTGTACTGAATTAGAGTTAGACGAAAGCTTAAAAAAACCTTTAAATAACAACAAACAAATACACTTAATTATTAAAAGCCACGTAGATAGCCTAAGAGGGAAAGGTATAATAATTAGTGGCAGTGAAAAATTTCAGTTACAACTTGCGCCTGAAAAAAGAGAAGAAATACAAGAATTACTTAATACATCTCTGGCCCAAGAAGGATTGTTAAAAATGGAACTTGAACATTGTCTATCAAAATATCATTTACAAAACGAAACAAAAAGAATTGTTGATTTTATTTATAAAACTTTTCAAATTCACTATGATGCAGATTTGGAAGAACTCTCTGGCTCAAGCAATCATCAAGGTGTATCAATAAAAAAAATATATAGAGACTTAGAAAAATTTTTACAAAATAAGATCCGATATTCAGAATCAACATCGAAAGCTACAAGAGAAATTCTCGACATATGCACTTGTAATGAATATCTTAAAAAGATTAGTGCTTCAATTTTATTTACTAAATTATTTCAATCAAACAAATTAGATATATATTTAAAACAACAAAAACAGTTTTTGTTTTTAGACACACAAATTTTATTACGGTTAATTTGCTTAGATGTAAATAAAAATAATATTCCGGATATTACCGTTAAAAGCGTTGCTGATTTTGTAGAGACTGTAAATAAATACAAATCAACTATTTTCCTAAAAACTTCTCACGAATATGTATCAGAATTAACTAAACAAATCTATGACGCTTTAAGATTAGACCGCTTTTTCAGATTGCCTATAATGCAAAACCTGTCGGCGACTACAAACAATGTGATATATAATTATTACCAAACTCTTGTGAATAATAAATTATATGATTCGCAATTAACCATTTTTGATTTTGTTTCAGATATTTTGGATTTGAAAAGTTTGCCTAAAACAAACTCTCAACAATTTAACATTATAGTTTCCAATAGAATTGAGAGAATATTTAGCTTTTTAGATATCGAGATAGTATCCATTCCTTTTAAAGAAGAATTTATTGGTATAAGAAAAGAGTATGAATCGTCATTACAGGAGAAAGTAAAGTCTAACAAGGCAATCGATAATGACATCAAAACAATAGGTTATTTGTCAGACTCCTCGATAAATATAGATGAAGAGACGAAAATGATAAATGAACCTTTTTTAATTAGCTGGGACAAATCTTTTTTTAATGCTCGAAAAAAAATACTTTCTAAATATCCTAACAGAACATACTGGTACATTTATACACCTGCTCGGTTCGCAGATCGTGTTTCTTTGCAAAATTTCCAGCTTAATCCAACTGCTATTAATAATAATATTGTATCGCTAACAGAATCTAATTTTAATGTTTCATCCTCAACTAGTTTCGTAGACTTAATGTCTAGTATTTTTGACTCTGAGGATATTGCTAACGTAAAAATTGCTCACAGATTAATTCAGTTAGAGGATATGACTAAACCAAAAAATGAAGAGCCGAATCATGAAATTGTCCAAGAAGAGACTCCTGTAATAAGAGTTCTCGGTGAGTTACGAAGACATTATTTTAAACAAGAGAATAGATTTAATTTTGAAGATCTAGTTGTTACTTTAGAAAACAATCTATTCGAAGATGATATATATGAAATCATTGAATCGAATGTTCAGTATTTGAAAAGCCATAAGCAATTGAAGATAGATTTATTTTCTAAATTTGACAGTCTAATTGAACGAGAGAAAATTCAAAGTGATGAAATAAAAGCGGGTAAATCTGCCTTTTAAAAGACCTCTCTTCCCTACTGAGTCTTCCAACTTAATAGTTTCATAGCCGATGTCTCACAGCCCGGCCTTCCCGCAGAGGCGGAACAAGTTATGTGTGGAGTGAACCCGGTGTTATTCTCTAATGCAACTAGCTAATACTACGAGCGCCGCACAACCAACACATAAAGCCATCCTACACTCGCCTGGTAAGCTGTTATGTAAATCAGGAACCACTGCCGGGCAATCGTTTGCTGTACCAGGTTATTTGCCCACGGTGGTTTGCAAAATGTTCTGTTACATGAAACCATTTGCAGTAATTATTCATAGTCCAATCTTTTGTTTCGCCGGAAAGTAACCATTCATCATCTCTTTTTTTAAATTCTGCCAGGCTTTTACTCCTTGCTTCATTCATGGCGTCTGTATAATACTTCACATTATTACCTTTTATTTTGGTTTGTGCGTCCTGGCCCAGCTCCATGGCAATGCCCCATTTTTCTTTATTCTCAGCACTAAAGTTGTTGAGATTTTTAAAAGTAATATCCTGGTAAATAACTTCTGTGGCAGCTACATGCATCATCAACGCACCGATCGAGTTAGAATTTTTATCATGTATATAATCCAACTCTTCTACTGACAGTTTTTTGGTAACCCCTATCACCGAATCACTTATCCATTCCAGCATGGAAACAAGCGTGCCAACTTGCGGGGTATATCCTTCGATGGGTCCGATATGATTAATGTTTCTGTCGCCCCCAACAGCCGGGCTGGCATAACTAAAAGCAGGTAATGCCAACGTACCGGCAGCAAAAGCCGACAGGCCAACGGTGTTAATAAACTTACGACGGCTAAACTTTTTATTTTCCATTGTAGTGTTTTTTTAAATTTAAAAGAAATCCTGCAGAAAGCATTATTTTTTTAGTCGCTGTTGGTATTCCCTTTCTCCATAGTCTTCCTGTCATTTTACAACCTTGTATATTAACACTGTCGCATCCCACCTCCTCCCCTTTCAGTATATTTACAACTGCATCTTCTCCACTATTCAACCTTTCTTTATGCCCCATTACACCGAAGACTTACAAACCACCATCAGCACTGCCACACAAAAGCTGGAGCAGGAGCAACAGCAACTAACCACTACACTGGGAGAGCAAGGAAACAAAGACCCTGTTACCTGGAGCAGCCTGCTTGCATCCACCACACAGGCGCAGCAGTACGCCCAGCAAGGCACTCAGCAATCGGCAGCCAATGCAGCCAGCGTGCAGGTGTTGGCAAATGTAATTCTTCTTATGTCTGCTGATGCCGGGAGCATACTATCCATCAGCAGCAAAACCGATTTCGGCTCAGATATTTCTACCAATGCAAAAAATATCAATGATCTGAACAATAAGGTAGCGTACTCCGCCGAACTTGCTGCACAACAAAGTATGGAATGCAGTGAACTGGCAGCTGAACTGAGTTTTACCAACATGCTGCAAAAACTAAAAGCTGCCCCCGATAAAAACACATTAGCTGATTTAAAAACCGATTTCGCTCCCGCACTGGTCCTGGCTCAACAGATTGCTGACAAAACAAATGAGCTTACGCAACATATAAAGACGCTGGCCTCCCAATTGGTTGATGCAGTCGGGGCCGCCCAATCACTGGAAGTTCTTTTCCTTAAAAAGAAGGTGGATAACCCAGTGATATCATCCGTTCTCATTGAGCTGGCAAAAAAACTTAGCACTGATGCGGAAAATATGTTTGCACTCCTGCCTGCAGCAGTAAAATCCACCTATGCTGCCTACTCCGCTGCTATACAATCGGCCACCATTTCTGCAACGATAAACGACCAATTAAATCACTTAACCTGATTGCAAAAGAAAGTCACCTGTCCCCGATGAAAATCAGGATGCTATTAAGCCAACACATCCCGCCTAAAGCGAGACCATCTGATACCCGCCAATGAACATAAACCCAGGGTTCTATTATTTGCTGCCTTTATCCAGTTATCTTCAAAACAAATAATGCGGGTCAATAAACACGATATATAGTCTTGTAAAAATGA
>JAATGJ010000113.1 GCA_015654695.1 Chitinophagales bacterium
GGGTGATCTGGTGGATCATATTATTAGCGATGGTAAAATCAGCGGCTTTAAAAAATATCCAGCCAAAACAAATAAAATGAAAGGTGATAAAGATGGTAATAGCATTATACCACCAGCGGGTATTGATTTTTCCCAATGTTTTTCCTGTCAGCAGCATCCATATCTTATGAACAGCCAATGCTATTCCGTGCAAGGCGCCCCATACGATAAAATTCCAGCTGGCGCCATGCCAGAAACCGCCGAGGAACATTGTCGTCATTAAATTAAGATTGGTGGAAACGCCTTTTATATCTTTTTGAATAAGTGATGGTAAAATAAATAACAGGAGTATGGAAAGGCTGATGATTAATCCCGCCCATATAGATAAGTTAAGTGCATGAGTGGTGATTAGTAATGAAGAAGCGAAAAACACAGCGGTGAAAACATACGTTCCGGTTGTTGCCTTTTTGTTGCCGCCCAGAGGTATGTATAAATAATCTTTTAACCAGGATGAAAGGGAGATATGCCACCTTCTCCAGAAAACGGTAATGTTACTGCTTTGATATGGGGACAAAAAATTAGTTGGTATCCTGAAGCCAAGCCAGCGGGCAATACCGATAGCAACATCACTATAACCGCTGAAGTCGCAGTAGATAACAATAGCGTAGCCATAAACGGCAAAGAGATTTTCCAGGCCTGTATAGCGGGAAGGGTCGTCGAAAATATAATTGACGAAATTCAGGGTAATAAAATCGGAGATGATCAGTTTTTTAAACAGTCCTGATACGATCAGGTAAAAGCCTTTGGCGAAATCGGTTTCCGTGATATTATATGGTTTGTTGATCTGCGGTATGAAATCATTTGCCCTTACTATCGGCCCCATTTCCAATTTGGGAAAGAAAGAAAGGAACAATAGATAGTCGGTGAATTTTTTTACCGGTACAAAATGACCGCGGTACACGTCAATAGTATAACTGATGTTTTCAAAAGTATAAAATGATATTCCTACAGGCAGCAGTACATTCAGCGGGTTGAACCCGGCGTCAAAAGCTTCGTTGGCGGTAGTAATAAAAAAGTTGGTGTATTTAAAATAAACCAACAGCCCGAGATTATAAATTATGCTCAGCACCAGCAATCCCTTTTTAGTGGTTTTGTCTTCTGTTTTGTAAATAGTATTGGAAAGGAAATAATCAACAACCGCTGAAAGGATGACCAGCAATACAAATTCATTGCTGGCTTTATAAAAAAAGTACAGGGAAAAGAAACAAAAAATATAACGCCTTACCCTAAAGTTATTCCGGAAGCGGTAATACAGGGCAATAAAGACCGTAAAGAAGAATACGAAAAACCCATTGTTGAATAACAGGGGATTCTTCTCGTCATACAGGAATTGATGAAAAAAAGCATGTATGTCAAACGATGGCATGTAGTCTTGTTGCGGTGGTTATTTTAATGACTGAACATATTTTTCATAATCACTCATAATGGCTTCAAAGAAATAATTGGCCAGGACTTCAGCGCCCCGGTGATTCGGATGTACGTAATCTTTATTCGCCAGGGATGGTTTTCGGTTGGCCCAGTCCACGATGGAATTGGTACCTCCCATTGTTTCAAACTGGTTATAGAAACTGCTGCTGGTTTCAAAAGCCAGCGCCGCTTGCACTTTGATCAGCGAATCAATACCAACAGCGGATTTGTATTCTGTACCATAACGAAAAGCCCTGTCGGCAGTACTTACCAGCAAAAAATCTGTTTCTTTAAAACAATTCCTGAACTTTTTGACTACTGGTAACATGGCCCTTGCATACCAACTAAAGTTCTTATCATTTGGACGAAATAAAAGATTTACACCATATTGAAATACGATCAGGTCATAAGGGTTATTTTCTGCTATTGATTGCAGAAAAGAAGAATCAATAGAGCCAAGTTCAATGCCTGTGATACCGCGAAAAGAAAAATTATCTACTGTTATTCCTGATGATGACTCAAAAGAAATTCCATAAACCGGCAATTGCTCATTTGCTATGGAAAGTTTGATTCCTTTGTTACGATCATTAATGGTTGCTATCCGGTTAAAGAGCTTGCCCGCGTTTATTATAACAGCGCTATTGTTTACCATAACCGTTACTGGTTTTTGAGCATACCCGCAGAGAATACTCTTTTCAATAATGGCCGAAGTATCAGTTACAGTCTGATCAATCATTTGTACCCATGCCCCGCTCGTATGAAATAAATGGCCGGAGAAAAACAGGCGGTTGTTTTTACCGGTTTTAAAATTTTCATCTTCCCATCCATCCGAATAATTATCAGTTACGGTTTGCCGGAACTGCGAAACCTGTGATGTAATGGGAACAAATCCTACTCCATTGCCACCAAATGCCTGTTGCAATAATTTGCGGAGTGTTTGGGTGAGCAGGTCGCCTTCTATCATGCTGTCACCGAAGTAA
Organism: Chitinophagales bacterium; assembly: GCA_015654695.1. Lineage (GTDB taxonomy): Bacteria > Bacteroidota > Bacteroidia > Chitinophagales > Chitinophagaceae > VBAT01. The sequence goes on from JAATGJ010000113.1 coordinate 2,427, forward strand.
GCGATGCGGATCTTTCTTTTATTCCCCGTTTTCAGGGCATGCAGTTTTTTTACAAACCCGTTAAGCGAGGGAGCGCTTGTATCGGTACTGAAATTGGTAATGAAATGTGCTTTGCGGTACAACATGAAATCCTCATGTGGTTTTTCTGCTATTGCTATACCGGGAGAATTATTGATTGACATATCCGTTGTTGCTGACGTGTCCTTTCTAAGAATATCGGCTACCAGGTTTATATTATTTAGAGAAGTGCTGTTGTTGAAGTGAAAGATCTCAGTAAGGAGTGAAACAAGTAATAATATAGCAGTACTGCAGAGAACAAAAACAAGGACACGGCGGTTGCTGTTCATATATCTAATGCGAAGAGGATAGTTTATTATTCTTTATTATGGACAAAAGCCGTTGCTTCCATATTTCGGGTATTTCAGAATACCCGGCCTTGCTTATCGCATCAGCCCATAGCCTGTGGTCCATATTACCCTTTAATCTTTTATAGAATTTTTTCTTTGCCATCAATTTACAAAAGTCCACATACGAAGCCAGGGAGTTGGGATATTGTTTATAACGGCTTTTGACTCCCTTTGTTTTAAGTAAATTATTTTTTCCTACTATACCAAAATGGTTATTCAGCAGTCTGCAATTGCGGCTGGTCCCCGAACCTGATTCCATAATGGCCACTCCCAGTATCACAGAGGCCGGAACGCCATACACCAGCGTAAGTGAATCGGCGGTTGGCCGGAATTTCTTTACATATTTTGACTGGGCCATTGCACATTGAAGGCCAACAAGCAAGAGTCCGGTCATTAACAACCTTGTAACGCATCGAAGTATAAAGACCTTTTTTGGCATAGCAAGAATTGCAGGATATAGCTGGTTTTTCATACGTTGGGTTAAATATACTAAATCACTTTACTTTTTTATAATCCTTTACTTTGCAGAAAAGTTAAAGGATATGAATACTAGGCTGATAGTTGATAGCACTAACCAACTACAGGAATTAAACGAACCGGGTTATTCTGAGAAACGGGCTGTACGGCTGGTAGCAAAAGTCATTTCGTACATTTTCCATCCAATTTTTATTCCGGTTTATATCCTGTTGTTTCTTCTTTATATCCATCCGGGTGTTTTCGCCGGTTTTTCAGGCTGGAAAAAATCATTGGTACTGGTACAAGCGATAGCTATGTATGAATTTTTCCCCCTGGTAACTGTGCTTTTACTGAAGGCATTGAAATTTATTGATTCCATTTATTTGGTTACAAGGAAAGATAGGATTATCCCTTATATAGCCTGCAACTTATGGTACTTCTGGATTTGGTATGTATGGAAAAATCAGGCGGATTACCCCGATGAGGTCATTACATTGGCATTGGCTATTTTTATTTCTTCGGTTATAGGTCAGTTGGCTAATATTTATATGAAGATCAGTATGCACGCTATCGCCATGGGGGTAATGGCAGGTTTTATGATGTTAATGGCGCTTACACAGTCTGTGAGCTTTGGTTTGTATATTTCTGTTTCCCTTTTTATTGCCGGGCTTGTTTGCTCCGCCCGTTTTATCGTATCGGATCATTCCCCAAAGGAGGTGTATGCTGGTTTATTTGCAGGGATTTTTGCGTTGGTGATCTCCATTTGGGTTAACTAAAACTACAGGTTCCAAAAAATAATACAAAAAATATTAGTTTGTAATACTAAATAGTTTAGTTTTGTGGCGTTGATAAATTAATTCGGACGGAAATACGTAAATCCTAATTTTGGAATATGGCAAAAACTGAAAAAACTACTGATATGTCAAACAATAACAGTGAAAAACTGAAAGCATTGAAGCTTACAATGGACAAAATCGAAAAGGATTATGGCAAAGGCAGTGTGATGATGATGAATGAAAAGGGCGAATCACTCCAGGAAGTTATATCCACCGGTTCTATTGGGTTGGATGTAGCTTTGGGAATTGGCGGCCTGCCGAGAGGAAGAGTAGTGGAGATCTATGGGCCGGAATCATCGGGTAAAACAACCCTGGCAACACATGTAATTGCTGAGGCGCAAAAGAAAGGCGGCATGTGTGCTTTTATTGATGCTGAACACGCATTTGACAGCGCTTATGCGCAGAAATTGGGTGTTGATGTTGATAATCTTTTAATATCACAGCCGGATTACGGCGAGCAGGCTTTAGAGATTGCTGATCGCCTTATACTTTCCGGCGCTTTGGATGTGGTGGTCATAGATTCTGTAGCAGCCCTTGTTCCTAAAAGTGAACTGGAAGGAGAAATGGGGGATAGCAAAATGGGTCTTCATGCCAGGCTGATGAGCCAGGCCCTGCGTAAACTGACAGCAACTATATCCAAAACAAATACGATCTGCATATTCATTAACCAGTTGAGGGAAAAGATCGGTGTTATGTTTGGTAACCCTGAAGTAACAACAGGTGGTAATGCACTGAAATTTTACGCCTCTGTTCGCCTGGATATTCGCCGTAGTACCCAGATTAAGGATGGTGATGAAGCAATAGGCAACCGTGTGAAGGTGAAAGTCGTCAAGAACAAAGTTGCCCCGCCGTTCAGGGCAGCGGAGTTCGATATTATTTTCGGGGAAGGTATTTCCAAGAATGGCGAGATCATTGACATGGGTGTAGAGCTGGGAGTAGTGCAGAAAAGCGGAAGCTGGTTTAGCTACAATGGAGATAAGCTTGGCCAGGGCCGTGATGCTGTAAAGCAGTTGCTGGTTGACAACCCTGAGATGGCCAAAGAAATCGAGGTGAAGATCAGGGAGAAAATTAAGGAAATGCAGGCTGCATAAGCAGTATGTAAATAGTTTAAAAACAAAGGGTTAATAAGTAAACCGTCTCGCTTCACGCGAGGCGGTTTTTTAATCCGTACCCTATATTTTAACATACAAGTAGCATACTTCAATGTTCAAACATTGTATATTTGTACTGCCCTCAACTTTTTTCGGGGGATAACTGTTACACTAACCACACACATGCCCAAACAAACAATAAAACGAAATTCCTGGAGGAAAAGAATACTAATAGGAATATTGGTATTAGCTGTGATTGCAGCGGGCATTTATTGGTATGTAGCTACTGATAAATATTCTGACACAAAAGACAGAAAGGCTGCTTATACAGTGAGTGCTTTTGATTTTATACAGGAGTTTAAACAAGATGAAAAAAGCGCCAAAGAAAAATATAATGAAAAAATTTTAGTGGTGAATGGCAGAGTTTCTGCAATTGAGCCGGCAGATACGACTATGAATGTCAAATTTATTGATAAAAACACGGGAGATTATATCATTTTTGCTTTTCAATCACAACACTTAGCGGAAGCCAAAACAATAAAGGTTGGCGATAGCGTTTCGATTAAAGCCGCTTATAGAGATTTCATATATAGTGAAATTCTGGATGCTTACTCAATTACGTTTCAACGATCAACATTAAATAAATAATAATCACAACCAAAAAAAGAAAGAAATGAAAAAAACACTCCTATTCTTATCCTTTGCGGTTCTTACGGGAACTGTATTTGCTCAAAAGAAAACTACCACATCAGCTACAGTGAAATTCGATGCAACTACAGCTATTGATAATCTTGCGAAAGCCGAAAACAAAACTGTCATCGCAGCGGTGAACACGACAACGGGAGCCATTGCGTTTGAAGTAGCCGTTAAAAATTTCGCTTTTACCAACCCTATGATCCAAGATCATTTCAACGGGGCTAACTGGATGAATTCTGACAAACACCCTTCATTTACTTATAAAGGAAACATTACTGATCTTTCTGTTGTCAACTTTACTAAAGATGGAACCTACCAGGTTACAACAGAAGGGGTACTTACAGTAAAAGGTGTGGATCAGAAACTGAAAACTCCTGCGACAGTGGTTGTAAAAGGTGAATCTGTTATTGCATCAACTGATTTTTCTATTAAATTAGCTGACTTTGGTATCAGCGGTGCGCCTATTGATGGCGGTAAAGTGGCTAAAGAACCAAAGATCACAGTAAGTGCTGAGTTGAAATAAAGAATTTAATTCTATTTTTATAGCATTAATTAATGCCTTGCCTTTTGGTAAGGCATTTTTCTTTTAAATCATTTTAGCATGACGACAAGAACATTAAGCAGCCGCAAGCATATTGCGGTAGTAGCCCATGATAATAAAAAAGCCGAGCTGATAGAATGGGCTTTTTATAATAAGAGCACGCTGGCCAGGCATAAGCTCTACGCAACGGGCACTACTGGCAGCATGCTGGAAAAGGCACTTGACCAGAATATCACCAAATTTCTGAGTGGCCCGTTAGGCGGGGACCAGCAGATAGGTGCAAAAATTGCAGAAGGTAAATTAGATGTACTTATCTTTTTCTGGGACCCCATGGAGTCGCAGCCTCATGACCCGGACGTAAAGGCATTACTACGGGTGGCTGCCACCTGGAATATACCGGTGGCCTGTAACAGGGCAACCGCAGATTTCTTACTTACCTCGCCGCTTATGCATGAAAAATATGAGGTGATACTGACAGATTATTCCGCATATACTAACAGGAGACTTGGAAGATAACTCCGTTGATTAATTCACTATAAAACTATCTTGGGACTATATTAATTTCCTTTTCTGTTATTCAGTAAATTACATGCCCTATATGTCTTTTCAACTTCATTCACCCTATACTGCCGCAGGAGATCAGCCACAGGCTATCCATCAGCTAACGGAAGGAATTCTCACCGGCGAAAAATACCAAACCCTGCTGGGTGTAACAGGGAGTGGTAAAACATTTACCATCGCTAATGTTATTCAAAATGTTCAGCGGCCTACACTGGTATTAACACATAACAAAACACTCGTAGCACAACTATATGGAGAGTTCAAACAGTTCTTTCCTGAAAATGCCGTTGAATATTTTGTGTCCTATTATGATTATTACCAGCCGGAAGCTTACATGCCGGTAAGCGATGTATATATTGAAAAAGATCTTGCCATCAATGATGAACTTGATAAGCTTCGCCTGAGAGCGACAAGCAGTTTACTAAGCGGCCGCAGGGATATAATTGTAGTGGCCAGTGTAAGCTGTATCTATGGCATGGGTAACCCAACGGATTATGAAAATGGCATCATCCGGATCAGTAAAGGACAGACCATTTCAAGACAGGGCTTCCTGCATTCATTGGTTAATTCTTTATACAACAGGACAACGATAGAATTCAACCGGGGAACATTTCGCGTAAAAGGAGATACCGTTGATATCAATCTTCCTTATGTAGATTACGGTTACCGGATTACATTTTTCGGAGATGAAATAGAAGAGATAGAAAGTATGGACGTAGTGACGGGCAAACGGATTGGCAAGATGGAAAATGCCGCTATTTTTCCTGCTAATTTATATGTAGCTCCGAAAGATATTATGCAACAGGTGATCTATGAGATACAGGATGAAGTGATGGCGCAGGTGGAATATTTCAAAAGTACAGGCAAGCTGATAGAAGCGCAAAGGCTGAAAGAAAGGGTAGAATACGACCTGGAAATGATACGTGAACTTGGCTATTGCAACGGTATTGAAAACTACTCAAGGTTCTTTGACAGGCGAAAACCCGGAACAAGACCATTCTGTTTATTAGATTATTTCCCTAAGGACTTCCTGATGGTAGTAGATGAGAGCCACCAGACTATTCCGCAGGTAAGTGGCATGTATGGAGGTGACAGAAGCAGGAAACTGATACTTGTTGATTATGGCTTCCGGTTACCCTCAGCATTGGATAACCGGCCATTGAACTTTCATGAGTTTGAATCTTTATTGAACCAGACCATTTATGTTTCTGCTACTCCTGATGATTTTGAGTTGGAAAAAACCGGTGGCATAGTGGTTGAGCAGGTAGTCCGGCCTACGGGTTTATTGGATCCCCCGATTGAGATACGTCCAAGTGTAAATCAAATTGATGACCTGCTGGATGAAATTGATAAGCGTATTACAAAAGGTGACCGGGTACTGGTAACTACACTGACCAAGAGGATGGCGGAAGAAATGGACAAGTACCTGCAACGTATTAATATTAAATCAAAATATATCCATAGCGAAGTGCATACCCTGGACAGGATAGAGATATTACGGCAGTTGCGGTTAGGGACGATAGATGTGTTAGTAGGCGTGAACTTATTGCGGGAGGGATTGGATCTTCCTGAAGTCTCTTTAGTTGCTATTCTTGATGCGGATAAAGAAGGTTTTTTACGTAATGAAAAATCATTGACACAGACAGCAGGCCGCGCTGCAAGAAATGTGGATGGCCTGGTTATCTTTTATGCAGACAAGATGACGGAAAGTATGCAAAAGACGATTGATGAAACAAACCGCCGCCGCGAAAAACAAGTTGCTTTTAATATTGAACATGGCATCACTCCAAAAACCATTATTAAATCAACCAAAGAAGTGTTTGCCCAGACATCAGTGCTGGATATAAAAGGGTATGATCCGGCAAATCCTTACTCCATTGCTCCGGATGAAGATATGATCACGGTGGCTGCGGAAGAGCAGGCCGAGTACAAGACCATTCCCCAAATGGAAAAAGCGGTGAGTACCATCAAAAAGGAAATGGAAAAGGCTGCCCGCGATCTTGACTTTATGGAAGCAGCGAGATTAAGAGACGAAATGTTTTTGCTGCAAAAGAAACTGGGAGAGATGAAAACATAACTTTTCGTAGTTCTACTAAACCGGTAAAGGTAGTTGTGCGAGAATTCAAGATTTATATCCATTAAGTGTTTGCACATACTGGCAGCATTATCTATCTTGGATGTCAGAACACAGTACCAATATTTTTAACCGATTAATCCAATTACCCATGAAACGCCGCATCCGTCGTATCGCAAATTTTTTTGCATTCAACCTTTTGTTCTTCGCCCTTTACCTGAATTTTATTCATAAAGACAACGCTGCTTCAGGAATTCCTGATCAAAAAGTACAGGCTACTGCTGCAGTAAGCAATACCGTACCTGTGAGTCAGCCTGAAAAATACCTTGAGCCAAAAGCCGGAATATCGTCTTCGGCATCAACTACCGGTGTTAATTCAACTGCAAACCTTTCGATTAACTAAGCAAGCAAAGCAGAGTTTTAGATATCACAAATCCCTGGTTTTTACCGGGGCTTTTGTGTTTTTGGAGCATCCATATCCCAATAACTGAAATGTTTACCTTAGCGGCATGGAAAAGAAAGTCTTTTTATTGGATGCATTTGCCCTTGTATTCAGGGCATACTATGCGCTCATCCGCAATCCCCGTCTTACTTCAAAAGGAAAGAACACCAATGCGCAGTTTGGATTTACCAATGCATTAGTTGAGTTGATCACCAAACAAAAGCCATCCCACATGGCTGTATGTTTTGATACCTCTGCACCCACAGAGCGGCATACCGATTTTGCAGACTATAAAGCCAATCGCCAGGAAACACCCGAAGACATTAGTGCGGCAGTACCCGATATTAAAAAGATCATTGAAGGTTTTAATATACCCATTATAGCCATTGATGGCTACGAAGCAGATGATGTGATCGGCACGTTGAGCAAAAAAGGAGAGAAGGCCGGGTACGAAGTATATATGGTGACACCGGATAAAGATTATGGCCAGTTAGTTTCACAAAAAATAAAAATATACAAGCCGGCCTACCAGGGAAATGACGCAGAAATAATGGGACCGGAAGAGGTATGCGCCAAATGGAATATAAAAGATGTAAGCCAGGTAATTGATATACTTGGAATGATGGGCGATGCGGTAGATAATATTCCCGGTATACCGGGTGTTGGTGAAAAAACGGCTGCTAAGTTCCTAGCGGAATATGGCTCGTTGGAAAACACATTGGCCAATGCTGATAAAATAAAGGGAGCTATGGGCGAGAAGGTGAAAGCGGGTAAGGAAATGGCGATACTTTCAAAAAAATTAGCTACCATTATCACCACTGTTCCTGTTGAATTTCATGAAGAAGATTTTAAATTGAAAGACTGGGATAAAGAAAAGCTGAAAGAAATTTTCGCTGAGCTTGAGTTTAAAACATTAGGAAAACGATTATTGGGTGATGATTTTTCTATCGCAGGCTCTTCTTCAAAAGGTATTGTTGAGAAAGAAATACCGCAGGGAGTACAGACGGATCTTTTTGGAAATATAGTAGATACCGGTAGCCCGAAGCCGGAAGCGGAAAATCAGAAATCTGAAATCCAGGATAATGGTGATTCATCCGACGCCTTAATAGCGGATAAAAACATTAATAATACACCTCATAAATATGAAGCAGCCACCGACGAAAAATCAATCAAAAAACTGGTAACTGAATTAAAAAAGTATGATGAGATCTGTTTCGATACAGAAACAACCGGTATTGATGCAAACGATGCGGAGCTCGTTGGGTTAAGCTTCTCTGTAAAGCCGGGGGAAGCATACTATATTCCCTGCCCCGCAGACCAGAAAAAAACGAAAGAGATACTTTCTTATTTCGTGCCATTGTTCAGTGATAAAAAGAAAACCTGGGTCGGTCAGAATCTTAAATATGATATGCTTGTACTGAAATGGTATGATGTTGAAATTGACGGAAATATCTTTGATACCATGCTCGCGCATTATGTAATAGAACCCGATGGTAAAAGAGGAATGGATATCTTAAGTGCAAAGTATCTCGGGTATGAACCTGTGCATATTGAAGAATTGATTGGAAAGAAGGGAAAGACACAGGGAAATATGAGAGATGTGGAACTGGAAAAAATAAAAGAGTATGCCGCCGAGGACGCAGATATCACTTTACAACTCAAAAATATTTTTGTCCCTTTATTAAAAAGCAAAGAAGTTGAAAAAGTATTCGGCCAGGTAGAAAACCCTTTGGTAAAAGTACTGACTGATATGGAGTACGAAGGGATAAAGATAGATGTTGATTTCTTAAATGATTATTCCAAAGAACTGGAAAAAGATGGAAAGAAAGCCGAAGAGAGTGTATATAAGCAAGCGGGTGTTCGCTTCAACCTCGCCTCTCCCAAACAATTAGGGGAAGTACTTTTTGATAAATTGAAACTTGATGCTTCAGCAAAAAAAACAAAAAAAGGTCAGTACCAGACGGGTGAAGATGTACTATTAAAGCTTGCGGCTAAAGGTCACCAGATCGTAGATGATATTCTCGCTTTTCGTGAATTGACAAAACTTAAATCCACTTATGTAGATTCCTTACCGCTGCTGATCAATAAGAAAACAGGCAGGGTGCACACTACTTACGGGCAGGCTGTAGCTGTAACCGGAAGGCTGGCGAGCAATAATCCTAATCTTCAAAATATTCCTGTAAGAACAGACAGGGGTAAAGAAATAAGAAAAGCGTTTATACCAAGGGACAGTAAGCATATTTTGTTATCTGCCGACTATTCACAGATCGAATTGAGAATTGTTGCTGCTATCAGCGGAGATAAAAACATGTGTGCTGCATTTAAAAAAGGAACTGATATTCATACAGCCACTGCTGCAAGAGTTTATAGCATAGAGGAGAAGGATGTAACGAAAGAAATGCGCTATAAAGCCAAAAGTGTAAATTTTGGTATTATTTACGGACAAGGCGCATTTGGTTTGGCCGATAATCTTGGTATTTCAAGAACGGAAGCCAAACAGATCATTGATAATTACAAAAAGGAATTTCCGGGTATCCAGAAATACATGGATGACACTATCAATTTTGCGAGGGAGCATGGTTATGTGGAAACATTGATGGGTAGAAAAAGATGGTTGCGGGATATTAACTCCGCCAACTTTACCGTTCGTGGTTTTGCTGAACGTAATGCTATCAATTCTCCTATACAGGGAACAGCCGCAGATATGATCAAACTGGCGATGAAAAAAGTACATGATGCCATGAAAAAAGAAAAGATGCAGAGCCGGATGATCCTGCAGGTGCATGATGAACTCGTGTTTGATGCAGTGAAATCAGAAGTAAAAGAACTGAAACCTTTAATACTGGAATCAATGCAATCAGCGATGCTGCTGCCGCATGATGTACCGGTAACGGCTGAGTGCGGGGAAGGTAAAAACTGGCTTGAGGCTCATTAGGTTAATACGGGATTTTCTTCCGCCTGTTTTCCCGGTTCATCCGCTAATAGTCTTCTCCCGTTGGCTGGTTCTGTTATTTTTCCTACCTTAAAATTCTAAAACAAAACATGCTATTATGAAACGTATAACCTTAACTGTCTGCACTGCAGCACTATTACTTTTCGCCTGTAATGATGAAAAAAAAACTGATGAAAAGAAAGCTGAAACGACTTCAACAGAAGTAAAACCAGAAGTGCCAGAAAAAAAGCCCGAATCTATGGCTATGCCGGACTCAGCCACAATGATGAAGAACTGGCAGGATTATATGACCCCGGGCGATGTCCACAAAATGATGGCAAAATGGGATGGCACATGGAATGGTGAGGTAACTATGTGGATGTATCCAGGCGTACCCCCTGAGAAGAGCAAATCAATAGCGATAAACAAAATGGTCTTGAATGGTCTTTACCAGCAAAGTACCCACACCGGTAATATGATGGGTATGCCATTTAATGGAATGAGTACAACAGCATATGATATACACAATAAAGAATTTATAAGTACATGGATTGACAATATGGGCAGTGGTATAATGGTGTTAAAGGGCCCATGGGATGAAGCGACAAAAACAGTTAACCTTAAAGGAAGAATGACTGACCCCGGAACAAAAGGAGATGTAGATGTACGGGAGACATTCAAAATAATTGATGATAATACGCAGGAAATGGAAATGTTTGTAATGATGCCTGATGGGAAAGAATTTAAAACAATGAATATTAAATATAGCCGGAAAAAATAGCAGAGCTTACTGGCAAATTAAAACCTGTGACAGCTTTTGGCCGTCACAGGTTTTTTATATGATTTATTCCTTGCTTCGATAATGACCAAGCTAAATTGCTTGTGTGTAAAATCATTTCTTCAGGAATTAAGTACCTGCTGAAGATTTACGTTTTTATTCCTTAGATCAAGCCCTCCTTCATATACTGATTTCATGTTCGCCAGGTAAAATGTCCAGCCCGTTTTACAACCAAGGTGCCAGTAATGCATTCCCTGTTCATCAATCGGGATATTATCCTGGACCAATTCTACGATCGTCCCGGTTTGTTCATTATAAATTCTTACTGTACAATTACCGGCTTTGCCAAAACTGAATTTAAAATGATCTTTTCCATTGCAGTCCAGTATTTCACCGTATTCAACCGTTTCATCCGGCCATCCGTGCCAGAGCCATTTATAGCCATCGCCTTTCGAAACAAATTCATCCGCTGATCTTAGGGCATCGCCTGGTTTTTTATATTCACTCAGACGTAAAAACCAATATTCCATACCTGCACGGGTAGCCCATGCATGATATAATTGTTCTACCGGAGCGTTGATGTTAATCCGTACTGTGAACCGGCTCCAGTCATGGGGAGTTGACATAGCAAATGTTTTTATTATACAGGAATACTATGCAATCCAATGCGGTTACCTTCTGTGTCAATAATAATTGCCATAAAACCATACTCGGGAGATATCTCCGTTTTGGGAACTATGATCTTTCCCCCGGCTTTTTCTACTTTGTCTAAAACGTTTTGTACATCGGGGTTACCATTAAGATAGATCAAAGGTCCGTCAGTAGCAGAGGGTGTATAAAAGCCGTCGCTATTAACAACAGCACCGCCAATATCTGTCATAGGGTCTTCTACCGGGAACATCCGCATTTTAATATTCGGTGTATCCATGGGAATTAGTGAGACATCAAATATTGCTTCATAAAATTTTGCGGCCCTGTCCAGGTCGGTGGAGGGAATCTCAAACCAGCTGATTACACTTTTCATGATGTGTTTTTTATAATGATATTTTGGTTTCTTTCAATCCTTTGCTTTGTAAATATTCCACTAACTCTTTTGCATCGTCTCCACCTCTTTGAGCATGATGTAATAATGTAAATCCATGCGGCCCCCTCGCATTCAGGTATTGAGGATACGCATCCAGGTATGCTTTTACTATTTGTGTTTTTCCAAGCATGGTCAGTACAAATAAATTTGTTCTCGCGCCAAGACCAATTAAATGGTTAGCAATATCTTTTGTGCCTACATGCCCGGCCCCTTCTAAAGCGGTTTCAAAATCACCGCCACCCCAGTCCCATGTAGCGTATAGTAATGTGGGAAATTCTGTTAGCAATGATTTTACTTTATCCAGATTGTTATGCCCTGCCCCAACAAACTCTTTTACTTTTTCCGCCGGCAGTGGATCTCCTTTAGATGTATCGTTTTGTCCAAATAATAAATAGGGGATAATTATAATGCCACCTGCACCTACGGTTGCTTGTTGTAAAAAATTTTTTCTGTTCATAAAAAATGATTTTACTGAAGTTCTGCTAACAAAACGATGAAACCATTCCGTTCATCATTTCTTTCTCCTGTATTCCAAATCATACTCTGTTGACCAGGTCACTCCATTATCTTTAGAGATCTCTCCATGCTGCCTGAGCTTAACGGGACTTAAGTTTGTAAACGTCATTTTACGGAGCGCCATCGTGTCTTTGCTAAAAGGAAAGGATAAAGAAGTATAAATGATTTGATTATTTTCAAATTTTCCCAGCAGGTATTCATTACTTCCTCCCGCATTGTCCACCCAGGTTTGTTGCCATTGTTTGGTAGCTGCATTATACGTATTGAAACTTTTACCGGCATACCGGAGACCACGGTTTACGGTAGCGCTGCTCCATTCCTCCAATATGATACAGCTATCAAGTATTAAACTGATCTTACTATCTCCCGCTTTCTGGCCATTGTTGCCAAATGCTTCCCATTCACCGATCCAGAAATCAAATTGCCGGTAAACAGGACTGCTGCAGGGTTTTTGAGCTAATGTTGCCAGGCAAGTAAATAATGTCACAGAAAGAATGATCGTTTTTATCATACCAGTAGTTTGCAGCAAGACAATATTAACAGGACTATTGCTGTAAGCTTTCTCCCTGATTATCGCCATACACCAATGATTGCGCCCATTAATGTAAGCGCTACTACACTATAGAAACCATTGATAAGAATAAGCCGCCAGGGTTTTTGCTCAAATAAACTATGAATGGCGATGGCGCAGAATGTCCAGATGCCTGCAAGAAAACCTGCGATAGCGCCCCAGCTTATATCGGTTTTTATTCCGCAGCCTTCCGGGCAGGTTGATGGCGGATCAACGAGGAACATTCCGAGATTGGCGGCCATTAATAAAGAGAAGATCAGCGTCCAGCCGAATATCTTTCCTTTATTGCCTTTTTTTACATCATCCTCTGTCAGCCCGTTGTCTTTCATCCAGGCTTTGCCAAACAGTCCCGGTGAATACCAGATACCGCCAACAACAAAAGAAGAGATGCCTGCCACCAGTACGGCCAGCCAGTTGATAGAACCCATTTCCATAAACAAAAGTTTTATTAATAAAAGAAAGTTGTATATCTAAACTATTATCTAATTTTTACACAACAATTGAAAAGCGAACCAACGTGGAAAAGGAAAGGATAAGCATACAAAAGGGGGCGACGAAAACGAAACCGGAATTCCGGGTGAATGATATTGGCTTCCGGCTGATCTTAACTCCATTCTTTGGTATCGCTATCCCGCTTATCACCGGGATGATCAATGGACAGAACTTTTCCAACTGGCAGGTGAAGCTGAGTTTTCTTTATACTATTATGATCGCCTTTGTGATCTGGCAGGGTAACCGCTACCTGCATTTTTCTTTAAGAAGTTATTTTGACTGGATCAATAAACCCGTTCAAAAAATAGCCGTGTTGATTTTGTCTGTAACATTTTATACTGTACCCGCAAGTATTTTGTTGCTGGTAGGATGGTATAAAATATTCTCCGGGGAACAGGTGAACTGGAACATTGTGACGGAATCCACGCTTATCATCCTGGTGGCCGTTATTTTTATTACCCATGTATATGAAACCGTTTTCCTGGTAAAGGAATCAGAGAGTGAGATGATACGTAATGAGCAATTGGAAAGGGCTAAAGCAGAAGCGGAACTGCAGGCGCTGAAAAACCAGATAGACCCGCATTTTATTTTTAATTCGCTGAATACATTAAGTCATTTAATAGAAGAGAAGCCCGTTAAGGCCAAACAGTTCAATGATAATCTCGCGGATGTTTACCGGTATATTTTGCAAAACAAGGCAAGGGACCTTGTTTTGCTGAGGGAAGAAATGGAATTCCTGGAAAATTATTTTTCGTTATTAAAAATACGGTTTAATAAAGCAGTGCAATTGAAGACAACTATCGGGGAAGAAGCCATGGATCAGTACCTGGTGCCTCCGATCTCATTGCAAATATTAGCGGAGAACGCCATTAAACACAATGAGTTTTCAGAAGCAACTCCGTTATTACTGAAAATACAAATGAAGAATGAAGAATTAATAGTACATAACCAGGTAAGAAAAAAAATATTACGAAAAGCTTCTTCTAAGATCGGTTTACAAAACCTCCGGGAAAGGTATAAGCTGATAACGGGTAAAGACATCATCATTAAAGAGGAAGAAAATGATTTTACAGTGAGTTTGCCGGCATTGAAAATTTCGTAAAGGCGCTGCAAAATGATTATTTTTCTTTGTATCGTTGCGGGAAATACTTTATATGAATATGAAAGCGATCATCATCGAAGACGAAAAGCCCGCGGCGGAAAAATTGCTGAAAGCCATTCAAAAAGCTGATGCCTCTATCGAAGTAGCGGCTATTCTTAATAGTGTAAAAGCTTCTGTGGACTGGTTGCTGCAAAATCCCATGCCGGAATTGCTGTTCATGGATATTGAACTGGGCGATGGCCTGTCATTTAAAATTTTTGATAAAATAAATATCAGCAGCCCGGTTATTTTTTGCACAGCCTTTGACGAATACTGGCAGGAAGCTTTTGAGCACAGCAGCATTGATTATTTATTAAAGCCGGTGAAACAGGATAAACTGGAAACCGCATTAAATAAGTATGATAAGCTGAAACAACATTTTGCCGCCAGCTTCCTGCAATTGCAAAAATGGCAGCAATTGCCAGCCAACAGCGGATATAAGAAACGGTTTTTAGTAAAAAGAGGAACTGATTATATCAGTGTCAAAACGGAAGATATTGCTTATTTCTACGCAACTCATAAACTGGTGTGCATGGTAGATAGTAAGAACCAGAAATTCATTTTAGATCAATCATTGGCTGAAATTGAGAAACAACTGGACCCGGCGCAATTCTACCAGGTGAATAGAAAAAATCTTGTTAACTTAAGCGCTATCAAAAAAATAAAAAGCTATCCTAAAAGTAAACTGCAACTAGAAATAGAGCCGCCAGTCAGCGAAGATGTTATCATCAGCCAGGAAAATGTATCCGCTTTTAAAGAATGGCTGGGCCAATAAAAAACCCGCTGCATTTTAACGCAAAGGGTGGGTACATTAGGTGAAAACACTATTA
>JAATGJ010000183.1 GCA_015654695.1 Chitinophagales bacterium
CATTGCCTTCCCAAACCGCCAGTTAAAGCTCAGCCGCACCACCCTGGAATCCCATTTTACCGTAAAGGGTTCAAAAGCGTTTTGAAATGTGGAATAGCCGGAGTAGTTCTGGAAGTAGGTTATATCCCGGATGGTCAGTCGCAAGGTGCCTTTATTCTTCATTATTTGTTTGGAAACACCCGCGTCCAATTCACCTTGTGGTTTCAGCCATTCCTGCAGGTCTATCTGGCTTCTCGTTTGGTAATAACCACTCAATTCAAAACCCCAGCCATTTTTAAAATGGAATTGGTTGTTGATACTTACATTGAGTTGACTGACGCGTGCTTCAAGCGGCGCCCATACCACGCCTTTTATGATCTTATGATTGAAAACCGCCGCCGCGGTCAGGTTCCACCATTTGGTAATGGGTTGCTGAAAGATTTCCGAAATACCAAAATTCCGGAAAGAGCCTACATTTCCCCGCGTATATATAATAATGTTCCTGTTTACATTGCTGCTGTTGGAATCAATAATGAATATCTGCGAAAAATAATCCCGGAGGTAACTGTAAGAAATTTCCGTGGTCAGCTTTTGCTTATATGTGTGCGCAACCGCAAAATTCCAGGTGTACTGCGGTTTGATAAACGGGTTGCCTGTTTCGTAAGTGTATTTATTCAATATGGTTTGAAAGGGATTCAGGTTTTGAAAGGGAGGTCTGTCTATCCTTCTTCCTAAACGGAATGTAACGATGTTATTACTATCAGCCTGGTAAGAAACAAATCCTGTAGGGAACAAACTACCATAGTTTCTCCGGAAAGATGAATCCTTCACCATCGCATTACCCAATTGATGAGCTTTGTAGGAAGTGAATTCATAACGAAGCCCGGTCTGCCAATGCCATTTACCTTTCTCCGCGTCCACACTTGTATATCCCGCGGTAATTTTTTCATCATATAAAAAGTGATTACTCCTGCTCAGGTCCGGTTGCCAGTCACTACCATCATAGTTATAATAATCCGCAAGATTGTCAGTTTTGTTGATGGCTGTTTTCAACCCCGCTTCCAATACAAACCTTTTGAAGCGCCTGGAATAATCCGCCCTTGCTGTAATGATATCGAGTTTGGATGGAATATTCCCTTTAGTAATAAATATGTCGCTGCCGGGAGTTGCCAACTGGGTTTGGTAATTTTGATCGCCGTGAATAGAAAATCTTACATAGTCCAGGTCAGCGGTTAGTTCACTATGCTCATTGATCTTGTGCTTGCCATTTAAAGTCACTCCGCCTCTTTTAAAGTCGGTGTTATTTTCACCCCAGGTATTAATAGAGGAATCAATGTGGAAGCCCGGATCCATCCAATCAATAGCCGCGAAGCTCCTGGCCTTCCTTTTAAAGGTCCCGCCGTTGAATACAAGCCCCAAAGTCGTCTGCTTACTTACAAAAAAATCAAAGCCTGTTTTAAGATTATGTCCAACCTGCCTGTTTTTACTAAAATTGGGTTGCTCCAGTAAAACAGAATCTTCATTATTACTATCAAAATATTTGCGCAGTGTATAAAGGTTTTGCTTTTCGTAGCTGACACGCACACCGTAATTGAGAAACCAGTTAACTTTTCCATTGCGGTAATTCAGGTTAAGCGAATTGCCCGTTTTTGGATAGAAACCCTGGCCTGCGCTTAGGCTCATCGAGCCATTGAACCCTTTCTGCCTGTTAGATTTCAGTTTGATATTGATAATACCCGCGTTACCCGACGCGTCATACCTGGCTCCCGGGTTTTCGATCAATTCAATTACATCTACCTGTGAAGCGCTCATCCCCGAAAGGTAAGATTGCAGATCTGCACCGCTTAACTGGGTGGGCTTACCATCAATCAATACAGTAACGGCAGGTTTTCCCTTCATGATAATGTTACCATCTTTCGCAACGGTGATACCAGGCGATTTCTCTAATACATCCATCACGGTAGCTCCGGCGTTGGTAATATTGACTTCGGGGTTGATGACTGTTTTATCGGGCAGAAATTGAATGGCCGGCTTTTTTGAAACAACAGTTACATCCTTTAGTTCGCGGCTTTTGGCCTTCAATACGATGACATCGGAAAATGAAATATTTTTTTCGAGATCTACCCATAAGGTATAACCATCCTCATATCCAGTTTGGCTGGCCCGCACCCGGTATTTACCTGCATTAAGAGCCATAAATTCAATTACTCCTGAATCGTTAGTGGCTCCTGAATGAATGACCACAGAATCCTTGTTCAGTAAATGTACCGTTGAACCCGGTAGCACATTTTTCTGCTCATTCATCACGATGATACGGATACTTTGCTTACCCTGCTCCCGGGTAAAACCATGACCGTATATAAATAGTAAAAGGAAAAGAAATCTGACTTTAGGCATCGGGATGGGTAATGAACGAAAATATTCAAAGCGATCAGGAAAAAAGGATGTTTTTCGTTCAATGGTCAGATACCGGGTTGAATGTTGTTTTTGCGTTCATTTAATTTTAAAAACGAAAGGAAAACAACAGAGAGTTGCAGGTATCCGAATGCTATTAAAGAATGAATTCGTTATTATTTTCTTTTCCTGTGGTCTTTAAAACTAGTTTCATACATTTCAATCCATTGGTCAGGCGTCATTTTAGAAACCAGTTCGCCAATGAGTTTATAAGGAATGTCTTCCGGCTTTTTGTAACGCAAACAACTTTTGCCCATATCCAGCTTTTTAGGAGATGCTTTGGCATGGGCCTCAGTGAACCATTTTAACAGCTTTGGATCAGCATATATGCCCATGTGATAGACGGCAATAAAATTTTTCTGCGAAGCAAATCCCATAAATGGTAAGGGTAGTTTTGGATCACAATGATAACCGGCGGGATACTTGCTGTGCGGCACTACATAACCGGCATTGCCATAACCCATTGTTTCCTGGAAACCTTGGGGAATGTTCTTTTTGATTACTTTTCTTAATTCAGTGATCGCTTTCTTCCTGTCTTCAGGAAGCTCATCTATGTATTGGTCAACAGTGGTTGCTTTCGATTGCATAGGTCAATTTTTAGAAGTTTAAAATACGAAAAAACTCTGACCACTGAGGAAAAGCCGGGAAGAGGCCGACCCCAAATATGAACCTAAAATGATTAAGCCCCACTACCAAAACGGATTTTAAGCTAATTACCAGCGTACCAGACGGCGGATATTAATGTTTGCTATAGTGAACATTTCAGCTTATATTTGTTCATTATAGTGAACGTTATGAAAAACAGAACAATCACCCTTACCCCTAAATTAGAGAAGATTCTAACTGAATTAGGAGGAAATATAAAGCTGGTCCGGTTACGGAGAAAGTTAACCACCGAACAGGTTTGCGAACGGGCTAATATTAGCCGAACCACTTTATGGCAAATAGAGAAAGGAATGCACAATGTCACAATTGGCGCCTATGCACAAGTATTATTTATCCTTGGCCTTGAAAAAGACTTGCTGCGGGTGGCGACCGATGATGAACTTGGCCGGAGATTACAGGACGCCGATCTGGAAATTAAAAAAAGAGGACCCAGGAAAAAATAAATCGTCATGGACATTTTAGTTTACGCCGACTGGATAGAATTAGAAGGGGCTGCCTTGATGGGAACACTCTCGGTTGCCCATACCAGGGGACGGGGGATTTTCTCATTCGCTTATCACAAAGCATGGTTAGATCGGGGTCTAGCGCAAAACTTAGACCCCGATCTGCAACTTTTCGCAGGCACTCAACACCTTTCAACCGGAAAAAAGAATTTTGGGATTTTTCTCGACTCGTCACCTGATAGATGGGGACGTGTTTTAATGGTAAGAAGAGAAGCCATTAATGCAAGAATGGAATCCAGAAAGGCAAAGACACTTTTTGAAGAAGATTACCTGCTTGGCGTATTTGATGCGCACCGCATGGGCGCTCTCAGGTTTAAAAAAGATGCAAATGGCCCATTCTTACATGATAACGCAAGCCTTGCATCGCCTCCCTGGACATCATTACGGGAACTTGAATTTGCAAGTTTGCAATTGGAAAAAGATGTATTGACAGACGAGGAATCATTGAAATGGCTAAATATTCTAATGGCCCCGGGTGCATCGCTTGGCGGGGCACGACCAAAAGCAGGTGTAGTTGATACAAAAGATAATTTATGGATAGCAAAATTTCCCAGCGGAAATGACCAGGTTGATACAGGTGGTTGGGAAATGGTTGTTAATGTACTTGCCAAAGAAGCAGGTCTGAACATTGCTGAGGGCCAGGTAAAGAAATTCAATAGTAAACATCATACTTTTCTTTCAAAAAGATTTGACAGAGTCAAAGGTAATGGCCGTATTCACTTCGCGTCTGCCATGACATTGCTTGGCTATTCTGACGGAGCCGAAGGTGTTTCCTATCTTAACCTGGCTGAATTCATCATGCAAAATGGCGCAAACGTCAAAGAAGATCTGGAAGAATTATGGCGACGAATCGTTTTTAATATATCTGTAAAAAATACAGATGACCATCTTCGCAACCATGGTTTTTTGCTCACTCCCCGGGGATGGATACTTTCTCCGGCCTTTGATGTTAATCCTGTTTATCACGGCAGAGGCTTGACACTAAATATTTCTGAGATGGATAATTCTTTGGACTTTGACCTGGCAAGTTCAGTGGCAAAATATTTCAGGGTGCCGGGAAATAAAGCAACGACAATCATTTCTAAAGTACAGGAAGCTGTAAGCAAATGGCAAAAGGTTGCAAAGACCTGTAAGATACCTGCCAGTGAACAGGATTTGATGGCACAGGCTTTTGAAAAGTCCGCTCCTTAAAAATATCCGTTATGACATTACAATATTGTTCCGATCTGCATTTGGAGTGGGAGTGTAAAGCAAACTGGGTAAAGGTTGAATAGTGAAATACTTAGACATGGGAATTCCAACTTTGCAATGTAGTGGTCAACTTGAAATTGGGAGTGTAAAGTAAACTGTGTCAAAGTTCTTGTACCCCTCTCTCTCTTGCGGCCTAGGCCGCAAGAGAGAGAGGGGATTTTTTTATAAAATTGCGGTCAGCCGTCCTTCGAACATAATACTTAACTGCTGCATGGTAAGG
>JAATGJ010000124.1 GCA_015654695.1 Chitinophagales bacterium
GACGCTTTTCGCTTTGTACCCGTTCCAGGCCGGCTTTTTCTTTCAATTGATTCTGAAAACGAAGTTCTTCATTGGCAATAATCAGCTCAGCGGCCCGCTTTTCCTTTTCTGCATTCTGAAAAACAAGTTCTTTGTTGGCAATGATAAGCTCTGCTGCCCTTTTCTCTTTTTCTTCATTTTGAAAAACAAGTTCGTTGTTTGCTACAATAAGCTCGGCGGCGCGTTTTTCTTTTTCTTCATTTTGAAAAGCGAGTTCTTTATCAGCAATGATCAATTCTGCTGCTCTTTTTTCTTTCTCTTCGCTTTGAAAAGCGAGTTCTTTATCGGCAATAACCAACTCTGCGGCCCGTTTTTCTTTTTCTTCATTTTGAAAAGCGAGTTCTTTATCAGCAATGATCAACTCTGCTGCTCTTTTTTCTTTCTCTTCGCTTTGAAAAGCGAGTTCTTTATCAGCAATGACTAACTCTGCTGCCCTTTTTTCCTTTTCTTCGTGCTGAAAAGCAAGCTCACTGTCAGCAATGACCAACTCTTTGGCCCTTTTTCCTTTCTCCTTATTTTGAATCAAATATTTAATAATGGTGATTAAAAAAAGGATACTGAACACCGCCAGTAAAATAAACATGATCACGGAGAACCGGTTAAATGCAGCCACACTACGCTGGTTCGTTTGCTTTCGTTTTTTAAGCAGGGTATTTTCTTCGTGCTGTATAGCATAGGAGAGATCGCGGATGCGGTCGGTATAATGCTTGCCTTGTTTGGTGGCAATATATCCGGCGGCATAGTCTAATCCCTTCTTACTTCTTAACTCAACTGTCCGGAATGAAAAATCCAACCGCAATTGCATATAGCGCCGGAGCGAATCCACCCGTTGCTGCTGCGCGGGATTATCCTGCGTAAGTTCCATGAGTTGCTCAATGTATAAGAAAGTTGTTTTTTCAGCGGTATATAAGGGTTCAAGAAATGCGCTATCGTTAGTAATAGCAAAACCCCGCGAGGCTGTTTCTATATCTTTGGCAAGAGAGAGTATATTGCCGGACTGAGAAATGATCTGCTGGGTGTGCTGCACCCATTGTTCAGAATCAATAAACTTCATGCTGGTTTTATAAAAGGAATAAGCTATCAGCACAATGCCAGCCAGGATAATGAAAGTCAGCAATAAGAGTTTTTGGCGGATACTTATTTTCATGCAGGCTTTGGTTCTTTTCGCTTTTCTCTTCGTTTTTGAAAGAAAGTCTTTTGTTAGCTATGATCAGCCTGGTGGTATTGCTGTCCTATCCTTTTACACAAACAAGTCAACTTTTATTTCCCCTGCTGCTTTTTCAAAGAATTCAAAAACCCGGCACTTTTGTCCGGCAGGTGCAGACAACAATTGC
Organism: Chitinophagales bacterium; assembly: GCA_015654695.1. GTDB lineage: Bacteria > Bacteroidota > Bacteroidia > Chitinophagales > Chitinophagaceae > VBAT01. Next base: position 1,374 of record JAATGJ010000124.1, read on the forward strand.
ACCAAACACGTTCAGGCGGCCTGGTATTAAAACAAAGCGGGATGCAGGTATCAGCGCATGAGTATATACTCCGGTAATCAGTATACGGGAACCATTAACCAACTGCAATAATCTTCAGTAAGATACAGTAAACTAAAGTAAAGATGAAACCTTTATTCTCATAAGAGTTACACAACTTTGGAAATGTGTTACATTATTCACACATTTTTCCCGGGATGGAGGCGGGTGATGCGGTGTTTACTGTTTTGTGCTGTCTATCGTATTTGCCCGGGGATTTTGCAGGTCATCTTTCTTCTTCTGTTCAGCCGCTTTTTTCAACTCATTTTTCTTCCTTTGCTCTTCCTGTTTTTTCAGGGTAGCCTGTTTTTTCGCTTCGGCTTTTTTCTTTTTATTAAAATACCCCCTTAGCAGTATATTACTCTTTGCGGCTTCCATATTCTCACTCAGGCCTTTTGTTCCTGACCGGAGATTAGACATGGTTGAATCAAGTGAATTAGCGAATTCTTCATCGCTTACCAGTTTGGATAAAGCGCCTTTTCCATCATTCATTTTAGTGGTGAACTTCGCGAATTCCTCTGAGCTGGTCTCCAGGTTGGTAAGCGTGCCTTTCAGGCTATTGGAAAATTCTTCATCGCTGATCAGTTTGGATAATGCGCCATTTCCATTATTCATTTTAAAACTAAACTCTGCCAGCTGGGCGGTAATGATACCGGCATTATCAACACTGGTTTTCAAACTGCTCATGACATCGTCCATTTCTATCGCATTCTTTGAAACGATCAGGTCATTATTTTTTACCTGGCTTTTATTACCGGTGCCGGGGGAGATGGTCAGCACCTTATCACCCATTAAACCGTCGGAACCAATACTTGCCCTGGCATCTGTTTTAATAAATTGCTGTATACTTTTTTTTATCACCAGGTCCACCAATACGGATGTATCCGTTATCAATTCTATTTCATCCACCGTTCCTACATTGATACCTGAGAAGCGCACATTGTTACCCACTTTCAAACCGCTTACAGTTTTAAATTTTGCTTTCAGGTGAAAGGTGGAGCCGAACAGGTTTTTCTGTTTGCCGACAAAGTAGATGGTAAATATAAACAGGGTCAATCCTATGGCTACAAACATTCCCAGTTTCCATGTGCGTCCCGGTTCCTTTTTCATATCTTAATTTTTTTATTTGAATGATTAAACGAAAAAAGAACGCACCCAGGCGTCATCGCTTTTTTCCAATTCGTCATAACTGCCTTCTGCATCTATCACGCCATCTTTTACAATCACCAGCCTGTCGCCGGTAAGTTTGGCACAGGCCATATCATGCGTGATAATGACAGAGCTTGTTTTATTTTTTTTCTGGATAGCCAGTATCAATTCACTGATCTCCCGGGATGTGATGGTATCCAAACCTGTGGTCGGCTCATCATACAAGATGATCTCAGGTTTTAAAATAAGCGTTCGGGCAAGCCCGATTCTTTTTCGCATACCGCCGGATAATTCAGAAGGCATTTTATCAATAGCTTCTTCCAGCCCTACATTTACCAATGCTTCTGTTACCTTATCATCCACTTCCTGCGAAGACAGTTTCTTTGAATGACGTTTTAAGGGAAACTCCAGGTTCTGCCGTACGGACATGGAATCGTATAAAGCCGCATTCTGAAAAAGAAAACCGATCCTGATCCTGACAGCATTCAGCCCGCTGTAATCAAGCGTGGAGATATCTGTATCAAATACTTTTATTTCCCCTTTATCCGCAGTTACTAAACCCACCAGGCATTTTATCGCTACTGACTTGCCTGAACCTGACTTGCCCAGCACCACCAGGTTCTCACCTTTTTGGACGGTAAGATCAATACCTTTTAATACATCATTGTCTTTTCCAAACGATTTATACAATCCTTTTATACTGATGACGGGTTTGCTGCTATCAGCGCTACCCGGATTTTTATTATTTGTTTTTTCCTGTATCATTTGGTATTAGAAAAAAAGATCTGTTAACTGTACCGCCAGCATGTCTATTATAAATATGGTTAATGAAGCAACCACTACAGCAGAAGTGGCAGCCTTGCCTACACTTTCCGTTCCGTTGGCGGCGGTATATCCTTTGTAACAGCCGGTCATACCGATGAAAAACCCAAAGAAGAATGTTTTGATAGTAGCCGGTACAATATCTAAAAATTCAAGAGAGTCCAGTATCCGCGACAGGTAACGAAACAGCGTGACATCACTATGAATGTTCATGCCGATATATCCTCCGAGAATGCCTACGCCATCGGCAAACACAACCAGCAGGGGAATCATCAGCGTGGTGGCCAGTATTCTTGTTACTACCAGGTATTTATAAGGATTGATGCCAGATACCTCCATGGCATCTATTTGTTCCGTTACTTTCATTGAGCCTAACTCGGCGCCAATACCCGATGAAATTTTGCCGGCACATATCAGCGCTGTGATCACCGGCGCTATCTCGCGTATTAATGAAAGCGCTACCATGCCCGGTAACCAGGACTCAGCGCCAAACTCCACCAGTGTAGGACGTGATTGAAGAGTAAGTACCAATCCCATGATAAAACCTGTAATAGCCACCAACGGCAGGGATTTGTAACCGATAATATAGCATTGCCTGATGAACTCTTTTATTTCATACGGTGGCCGGAGCACTTCTTTAAAAAACCTGGCGGTAAATAATGTAACATTGCCCGCATCATTAAAAATATTCTTCAGATAAACAACCAAATTTTATAGTTTTTTGCCGATCATACATACGTGATTAAAATGTTTCTTTATCAATTTTCATACAAGATGGTGTTGCCCTAATAATGTCTATGTGAAAACCTATGTGCCTGTGTGTTTCAAAATAAAAGCTTTAATCGCCTTTAAGTATGTGCTTTAGCATCGTTTAAATGCCTGATTACTATAATTTATGAACAGTTTACGATAATACAAAGGTGAGTTGTTTAATGCCGGTAATTATTACACAACTCGCAGAATAAGTTACATAATTCACATACTTGCAGGCAGGGGGTAGAGAGGGGACAAAAGAATACTTTTAGAAGAGGGGCGCTGTCACATCTTCTCCATATACCAATTCAGTGTTTTTTCCATTTTTTTGTAACTGAAAATGGTGGTGATGATTTTTTGCAGGCGCATAAAGGCGGTTTCGCTTTTGATCACATAATCAAAAGCCTTATGGTGCATGCAGTCTACAGCTACTTCAATTTTATCCTGGGAGGATAGCATGATAACGGGTATACCCGGGTTAACCGTTTTTATTTTATCCAGCGTCTCCATTCCGTTCATCGCATTTTTATCAATGCCATCAAGAAGATAGTCTAATATGATGATATCCGGGTTCTGTAATAAGCTTTCCATGCAAAGTTCGCCTGTCGCGAATGTTGTAACGCTAAAATCAGCATGATCAAGGAATTCAATTTCCAGGGATTTTAAAAATACCGCGTCATCGTCCACAAGGAATAGATTTATTTTTTCATTTTTCATACATCGGTATTTTTAAGCCTGTTAAATTCTTCTTTTAATTCATCGCATGCCTGCACACACACTTTCTCCAACTGCGCAACGAGATCATGTATCCCATCTGTTTGCAACTGTGAAGTGGCATATTCCTGCACTTTTTTTGCCATATTTTCAAAGTCTGTACTGATACCCATGATAGAGAATGAGGGGATCATTTTATGTACGGCTGCACGCAACGACACCCAGTCATTATCCTGCAGGCTTTGTTTCATGACGCTGACCAAAGGAGGGGTTTGTTCCAGGTACAGTGAGATCATTTCCATCATCAATGCCGGATCAGATTTTGTCCGGTGTATTAAATAAGCCAGGTTGATGCATTTTAATTTTTCGCTTTGCAGCGTTTCATTCGCCTCATCACCATTCGGTTTTATAAAGAGGGGTTTCTTTACTAATCCCATTATTTTACTGTACAATAGTCTTTCGTCAACCGGCTTGGCGATATAATCATTCATACCAACGGCTTTACATTTCGCCACATCAACCGTGGTGACATCGGCCGTTAAAGCTATGATCGGAATTTTTGATTTCATGGTATTGCGAATGTATTCCGTAGCTTCAAACCCATTCATTTCGGGCATCTGCAGGTCCATTAAAACAATATCATACGATTTAGTTTGCAGTTTTTCGATGGCTATTTTACCGTTCGCTGCGATATCCCGTTCAAATCCGAAATCATCCAGTAATGTTTTCATCAGTAACTGGTTCAGTGCAATGTCTTCCACCACCAGCACTTTTATATCTTTAGTTTTTGTATCCAGTTCCACTATTTCTGCTTCTGCTTCAGCTTTGGCTCTTGTTTTTTGAAAACTTAATATAAAACTAAAAACAGAACCTTCATCCATTTTACTTTTTACACGGATATTTCCACTCTGTGATTCCACTAATTGTTTTACAATGGCAAGTCCTAATCCTGTTCCGCCATACAGTCTTGACGTAATGCTGGACGCCTGCTGAAAATTTTCAAAAATATCTTTTATTTTATTTTCCGGTATTCCAATCCCCGTATCAGTCACGGCGAATTCGATGGTAGCTGTTTCTTCATCTTCATTCAGCAGGTTGACACTTACTGTAATTTTTCCTTTTGTCGTAAACTTTACCGCATTACTCACCAGGTTTAAAATGATCTGGTGCAAACGAACCGGGTCGCCCACCAGCACCTCGGGAATTTTATTGTCATACTCTTTCACCAGTTCTAAATTCTTTTCCTGGATCTTTGTCTCAAACAAATGGAGCATGGCCGATATGGATAGCGCCATTTTAAAAGGTGTTTGTTCAAATACCATTTTGCCCGCATCCACTTTAGCCAGGTCGAGTATATCATTAATAAGTACGATCAGTGCATCGCCACTCATTTTTATTGCTGTCAAATATTCTTTTTGTTTGCCTGTGAGATCTGTTTTCAATACTACTTTGGTAAACCCGATGATCGCATTCATGGGCGTGCGGATCTCATGGCTCATGTTCGACAAAAATTGCTGTTTCGCTTTCACAGCATCCTCCGCTGTTCGCATAGCGCTTTCAGCCTTACTTTTAGCTTCTTCGGCGATTAAGGTAGCCAGTTCAGCAAACACTTTCGCCTCTGTCAATTCTTTTTCAATTCTCTTTTGTTCGGTCATATCCCTGGCCACTACCACCGCGCCAATCACATTTCCCTGTTCGTCTTTATATACCGAACCGTTAAACAATACATCTGTCAGCTTGCCATCCATGATAGTTAGCGGGTAATCCGCTACAAAACCTTTTGCGAACACTTCCTGGTAAACCTGCCGGGCCTTTTGTGGTTCAGTAAAATAATCAAAGAAGTCGGTGCCGGTAAGTTTTTCCCGTTCGATGCCGGTGATATTCACCAACGCCTCATTCATATCGGTTATCTTACCTTCCGGGCTGATGGTTACCAATGGATCAAGGCTGGCCTCAATTAAACTACGGGAATATTGAGAAGCTAACCGGGCTGAATAACTGAGTGTCAGAAGTTCTTTATTTGTGATTTCCCGTTTTTCTTTTTCTTTGTTTTGAAAAATAAGTTCTTTGTTAGCAATGCTTAACTCCGCTGCCCGCTTATCTTTCTCTTTGTCCTGGAAGGCAAGTTCTATGTTAGCAATGCCTAACTCTGCTGCCCGTTTTCCTTTCTCTTTGTTAGCGATGCCTAACTCTTTTGCCCGTTTTCCTTTTTCTTCGTCCTGGAAGGCAAGTTCTATATTGGCAATGCCTAATTCAGCAGCCCGTTTTCCTTTCTCTTCTTTTTGAAAGGCAAGTTCTTTGCGGGCCATTATTAATTCAGTTGCCAGCTTATCTTTCTCTTCTTTTTGAAAGGCAAGTTCTTTGCGGGCAATGATCAGCTCATCTTCATCCTGGTTTATTTTTTTAGCCATATTCTGCCTGTACAATTTTTAGGTTATGCCATTCCCAATCTCTTCAATCGGGCTTCGCCTTTTGTCCTTCAATTGTTTAAAATGAGAAGGTGTTAGACCGGTAATTTTTTTAAACTGGTTAGATAAATGCGCGACACTGCTGTAATGCAACTGGTACGAAATCTCGGTAAGGCTGAGTTCGTCATACATCAGCAGCTCTTTCGCCCTTTCAATCTTATGAATGATGATAAATTGCTGAATAGTGATGCCTTTTACCTCGGAAAATATATTGGACAGGTAGGTATAATCGTGTTGCAGTTTTTCACTGATGTGGTCAGAATAATTCTTTCTTGGCAGATCATCAGAATAATGGATCATTTCTGTGATCACATTTTTTATTTTTTCAATCAGTACAGCTTTTTTGTCGTCCATCAATTCAAGACCGGAATCGAGTAGTGCCATTTTTAGTTGCCTGCGCTGCTCCCCGGAAATATCTTCCATGATCTCAATTTCCCCCAGGTCAACAACGATGAAATGCAGACCAAGTTTCTTCAACTCTTCTTTCACCGCCATTTTACAGCGGGTACTCACCATGTACTTGATGTATAGTTTCACCTCTCTTTATTGAACTGCACGGGCAAATATGATCATGTTTAAACGTTTAAATGTTATATAATTTTAGAAAATAGTTATACAATTCACACATTAAGCGGCATTTGCCAGCTTCACGATCTCAGCTTTTCCGTCAATAACCTGGATGAACGTGCCGAAAGGAGAAATTTTTTCTGTCAATGAACGGCGCTTGTATCGCCTGGCGCTTTTCTGATAATAGTTTTGATCACTACCGGATGGGGAATGTATTCGGGAATTCCGGCAATAATAAAAGTTTTTGACTTTTCAAATTCAGGTGTTTTCAATGAGAATGAAATTAAAGAGAACCGGTAAGCTAAGAAAAGGACTATGTTTACGCCTTTTTTGCTTCATATCAAAGCTATGCCTGTTACCTGTCACATACTATTTTTAATGTGTTTACACATGATGAAGCTGTCTCTTTGTTAAAGGAATAGTTACCTCTAAGGTACATCCCTGGCCGGGAGAAGAAATGATCCGTACCGTACCATCATAGAAACCTGCACGAAGAGTGATATTCCTTAGTCCTATGCCACCGGTATTTTTAGTGGTATCGAAACCAACGCCATCATCCTTTATGGCTAAAAGAATATGTTCGGATGTCACGCACAATTGAATAAAGACATTTTTTGCGCCGGCATGTTTCAGGATATTATTGATTTGTTCCTGTATGATCCGGTAAATCATCAATTGTACATTTTTATCCAGGTCATCTTCCTGGTAATTACTGTCGCTTAATTCCAGGTGGAGTGAAGTAGTCAGGTTGATAAGATGTATCAGTTCTCCTATGGCCTCAAGCAGTGTGATATCGCCAAGAGAAGGCGCTACCAGGGCCTGCGAAAGTTTGCGAATCTCTGCTATGGCAAGTTCTATATTTTTATTGCTTTCCTCTAATGACTTTGATTGCAGGTTATCTTTATTGATGGCATGTTGCAGGTATAATTTTGCAACCGCCAGTATCTGGTTGATATTATCATGCAGTTCTTTGCCGATCTCTTCCCTTTCCCTTTCCTGTACCCGTACGCTTGTTTCGGTAATAAGCTTCTGTTGCAGCATACGTTGGCGGGTTAATTCCGCTTCTGCCTGTAGTTTTTCTGTAATGTCGTGGACAAGAACTAATCTTACAGGCTCATTTTCATAAAGTACATCATGCGCTATTACATCTGCCATGATTATAGTTCCGTCCTTTTTCCTATGCCGCCATATTCCTGTTTTATACAATCCCGGATTTTTTTCACGGGTACCGCCTGTATATTCATCGTCGTGCAGCCTGATATTTTTTGAATTTATTTTTAAAAATTCCTCTTTAGTATAGCCGTAATGGTTAACTGCCGCTTCATTTACATCAATGATATCAAGGGTGGACTGGGAAATCATCCACATGGGCAGCGGGTTGCTTTCAAAAAGTAATTTATATTTTCGTTCAGAGGAACGAAGTGTTTCGATAGCCTGTTTGCGTGCTACTGCAAGATGATATTTGTCAAGAGCCGCGGCTATGGCATTCGGCAAGCGTTGCAGCCGGTCTTTCAGTATATAGTCACTGGCGCCTTCTTTTATTATACTCACAGCATATTCTTCTGATATGGTGGCCGTGATAAGTATAAAAGGCACCTCTATATTCATTTCCTTTACTATCTTCAGCGCTTCATGTGAATTGAAGGAAGGAAGGGAATGATCAGAAAGTATAATATCAGGAGAAAAATCATTTAATGCTTTGATAAAATCGTCTTTATTATCGGCAAGGAATATTTCACCGGTAATACCACCCTTCTTTACAGCTCTTGCCACCATTTCTGCATCGGATGGAATGTCTTCGAGATGAAGTATTTTCAAAGCGGGGCTCATGGATTTTATCATTTTTTATTTCCATTCTTTGGAGTCTGGTTAGTCAGCAGCCAGTACAATCCCAGTTCGCTTACGGCTTTGGCGAAACTTTCAAATTCTACAGGCTTTACTACATAGCTGTTCACACCCAGGCTGTAGCTTGCAATCATATCCTTTTCTTCGCCGGAGGATGTCATAATCACGACGGGTATCATACGGGTAGAGTCATTTGATTTTATTTGCCGCAACACTTCAATTCCATCCACCCTGGGCATTTTAATATCGAGTAAAATCACTTTGGGCTTATTGCCATTTTCAATACCAGTAAACTTTCCGCCGCCAAAAAGATAATCAAGCGCTTCCTGCCCGTCTTCCAGGTGTACCAGGCCGTTCACAAGATTTACTTTTTTTAATGCACGGATCGTCATTTCTGCATCGTCCATATTATCTTCTACCAGTAAAATTTCTCCTTTGCTGCTGTTCATAAATTAATTAATTGCTTTAGATAAATTTAAACTTGTTGCCCGCATTGCTTCACCCGGTCTGCGCAAAGGCACAGCCGGCAGGCTAAAGTAAAAAATAGCGCCCTCACCGGGAGAAGCTTCCGCCCGGATCTCACCATTATGTTTACTGATAATCCTTTTCGCAAACGCCAGCCCTATCCCGGTACCTTCAAACACTTTCTGGCTGTGAAGCCGTTGAAAAACACCAAATAACTTATGAACATGCTGCATATCAAAACCTACGCCATTATCCCGGATAAAATAGGTATGCATCAAAGGACCTTCTTCGCAGCCTATTTCAATACGGGAAACAGGCTCCTTTGAAGAATACTTGATGGCATTACTGATAAGATTTATCCATACCTGTTTGATAAGATTTTGATCTCCATAACAGGCGGGTAAACTATCTATATGTACCTGGTACTTATTTTCCGGTTCATGCTGTAACAGCTCGGCCATGCAAGATGCAGCAAGCTTTTCCATATCAACAACATGATGCACGAGTTCTTGCCCTCCTATTCTTGAAAATGAAATCAGGTCATCAATAAGTTGCCCCATCATCCTGGCATTAGAAATAATTTTACCAGTGATGCGGTTGCCTTCTTCATCAAGACCTTGTCCATAGTCTTCTTTCAGGATCATAGCATAACTATTGATAGCACGTAAGGGAGCCCGCAGGTCATGCGACACGGAATAAGAAAAAGCTTCTAATTCTTTATTCACGATTTCAAGCTGTGAAGTACGTTCCTGCACCTTTCGTTCAAGATCTTGTTGCGCATGATGTACCTGCGTGGTCATAGTATTAAATGCCCGCGCCAGTTTCCCGGTCTCATCGCTCCTGTTAACTTCAACTAATGATGAATAATTGCCTCCCGCAATCGCTGTTGCGGCGGCAGTCAGTTTATTTAGTGGCCGCGTAATGTTGCGGCTCATTACCCACGCCATGAAAATGCCCGCAGTGATGAGCACGGCTCCTACAATGATGAGCCAATTCAAAAAAATCCCGGCGGCCTGCAATACCTTTTGCCTGGAAAACCCGATCAAAATAACCCAGGGGGTATTGGCTACAGGCCTGATCGCAGCAATCATCTGCTTGCCATCTGGCAGGGAATATTCAAAAGAGTTAAGAGCATGTGTAGTATCTATTGAGGGCCTGGCGACCGGCTTTACCAGGTCTGTCCAAAGACTGCCGTCAGCATTGCCAGCGTTAATGGCAGCATCCGTACCCAGCAACTGGGAGAACTGTTCCAATGCTTTTGGAGTAGTTTGCATCAACCGCCATCTTACAATGTACCCTGTCAGTTGCTCTTTATCCGTTACCCTGGCAATAACGGGATAGTACATTGAATCCTTCAGAAGGTATATTTTTCCTATCCTGGTCGTATCATGCAGGGGAAACGCGGCCTGCAATAACGAATCAAAATTCCCCCTCTTCTCAATATTATCTTTGGAGGAACGAAGCACCAGTGTATGGTTGGAATCGAGCAAGTCCACTAAAACAGATGAACTGTCCAGCAGCCTTAGCTTTTCCAGCGTTTCAAGCGACTCTGTTCGCGATGCTATCCCCCCGGATCGCAGGCAGTCCTTTATAACTTCCTGGTTCGCTGCCGCATGTGTTGTGGTTATAAAAGCCTGCACAGATCTTCCAAACATGGAACTCAATTGTTCTGTTAGCGACAGAAGCCTTTCCTGGCCCATTGCAAGCGCGGCTCTTTTTACACCCAGGTAAGAAGCGATGCTGAATGTTACAATTATGCTCAATAGCAAAACGCATATCAGGAGAGGGAGACGTTTCTGGATGGAAAGACCGCGAAATGAAAAAAGCCTGGTCCATTTTTTTACGGATTTATTCATATCCATAGTCAGGAATTTAACAGGTATTGAATAATGGTGATGAGCAATGGTTTGTCAATAGGCAGGATCAGAGCAGCGATACAAAAAACGACTTTTAACTAATGTCTGCCAAGAGTAGTTGTACTTTCTTTACTCCACGAATTTTTACGGTCCCGGGTAAGGAAGTACCGAAAACACAAATATTATACCATCACAAAATCTTATAATTCCCTAAAGATAATTTGTAAAAATAAATTTTGTATAGCTTTTTTTGAATTACTCTGTCAGCAGGTATAGCAATTACAGGATTTACTCCTTTACCTGTATAGCTATTTTAGGACTGGTCAGAGGATTGATTAAGCGTAGATGAGGAAGGTGGGTGAATAATGCAAAATTACCAATGCCCTGGTAGAGACAGCATAATCTATCAGGATGGTCAAGATGGGTAACAAAAGCGGTGCAGGCATTATCTTCTCTTTTTTGAAAAGCAGACCAGGGAACTATAATGTTTCGTTATTGCTTTTTAGACATTTATGCTTTTCAACGAACTCAAAAGCCCGAATACTTTTAGCAACCATACGATAACAACAATTACAACAACAGCATTGAGGATGTTTTTGATTTTACGGTCCATGGGAATGTAGGTGTTAACCAACCAGAGAATAACGCCTACAACGATCAGTACAATTAAAATGGTAAGAAGCGGCATGATAATAAATTTAACATGGTACAGCCAAAGTTGCGCCACTTTGTTTCCGGCGTCTCACATACCTTAGAGAAAGCTACATTCTTCTCACATGGGAAAGCGCCCTGGATACAATAAGATTTCATTTCTCCAGTCAGCACTACTTTTCGTTCAAACCGGGGCATTGATTGATTCACCCGCTTTATGCAGCATTATCTTAACCGGAATAATAAATTGCGAAACTGTAATGGTGCGGAACCAGGCCCTGCATTTGTAATAGTATTGCGGGAACTTACTTTCTGTTTAGCTTTCGAAATTTTAGTGGTAATGGTATTACCATGATGAAGCGAATATCCGTCTTCGTCTTCCTGCTTGTTTACAGGATAATATTTTTCCTTTTTTTTCATACACCGGTCGTTTGTGGTAAAACAAATATTGAGCAACCTAAATATATCTGTAACCACCGGTATAACTATTACATAATTTTTTAAAAGATTTACATCATTCACACATTAAGAATGGGAAGATTATTTTTTATATAACCCTTTTCAGCCAGGGTGATAGATGTACCCGATATCGCAGTACCACGAATATCTGAATAAGGTAACTTATTCCCCTGATTGTGCAACAAATGCCGCAAGAAGGAGCTCATCATTGATAATCCACGACTTGTTTATTGTCTCATGTTATCGAAGTGGTTTTAAGTGCTGTAAAGCGGTAACCGGAAATGTGTGAATTATATAAACCATTATAATAATTGTGTAACAATTACTTGCAAAAAGTACCCCATCTTTATTAAACAATTTCTGCAAAAACAATCAATTTTTCATAACAGTTAGCTTTGGTAGAAGCCCCTGTATTTACAGGGGCTTAGCCTTTTAGGTATGGTAAGGAAAGGGAGACTGTTCGTCAATTGACTATCTGCTTGCGCATGATAAAGCCCTTCTCATCTGAAGTATATCATGCCATTGTCTTAGCCACTGAAAATGCCAGCGAACTCTATTTGACAGTAAAGTAGTAATATTGAAAACTCATTTAATTACATCAGCAAACTTTCCGACTATGCGTTATCTTTTTATTCCTCTTTATTTTTTCCTGGTATTGACCGGCCACACTCAAACTGCCAGGCAGCCGGTATTGGTAACCGATCTGCTGAAAATTAAAACGGTGAATAGTGTTACTCTTACAGAGGATGGCCATACAGTAGCATTTGTGGTAACATCCATAGAACCCGAATCGGATAGTGCCAAATGGGAATATAAATATACCAGCCAGGTATGGATCACAAACACAGATGAGGGAGCGGTTCCGCGGCAGCTAACATTCAGTAAAGAAGGCGCTTCTCAACCGGCATGGAGCCCTGATGGCAAACAATTAGCTTTTGTAAGAACGATGGACGGCAAACCGCAGGTGTTTATTTTATCATTCACAGGTGGAGAACCTGTCCAGCTCACCAAATTTAAATATGGAGCTTCAAGCCCCAAATGGAGTCCTGATGGTACGAAGATCGTTTTTTCAGCATCAGTAAAGATCAAAGAGCTGATCAGTGATTCATTACTTAATCCCGGCAAAAAAGTTCCGGCATGGTGGCTGGAAAAACCGGGCTTTGCTAAAAATGAACAATTAGTCTCTTCCACCACTAAACCCAACCCGGATGGCGCCATAGATGAAGTAAGGGCCTACCTGGAAATGAATGCCAATGATAAAAAAGCTACGATATTAAATAAATTGAATTTCCAGAGTGAGACGGATGTTTCTGCAGACATGAATTTCAATCATTTTTTCCTGGTGGATGCTCAGCAAAATGCAAAACCTGTTCCGGTAACGCATGGTTTTTATCGTTTCAGTAACCTGGAGTTTACTCCCGATGGCAGGCAATTCATCATCACCGGTGATCTAGATTCTGCGCAGCACGCTGACCGTTCGCAGGAATCTGAAATATTTATTTCCAATTCAGATGGAAGCCAGCTTCGTAAGATCATTGGTAAAGAAGGAATATCTTATAACAGTTCAGTTTTGTCTCATGACGGCAAATGGCTGGCCCTGCAATACAGCAAGATCGGTTATGTATCTGTTCCTGTGCTGGCGTTGCTACCGGTAAATGGATCGGAGAAAGATATCATCAACATTCCTTTTGACAGGAATATCGGCAATGTAGTATGGAGCAAAGATGACCAGTATATTTATTTCAATGCGCAGAGTAACGGAGGCGTGCCTTTATACCGGCTGGATGTAAAAACGAAACAAATAACACAACTGACTGATGTAAATACCGGCATGTTAAGTTTTGATGTATCGGGTAACAGGCTTGCATTTGCGCAAACAGCTATTACCGATCCTTCTGAATTATATATCGCTGATGCTAATGCTGCTAACCCAAAACGGGTAACTAATCTTAATGAAAGCTGGCTGCAGCAAAAACAAATTTCGATGCCGGAGAAACATAGTTTTAAAAACAACCTTGGTCAAACAGTTGAATACTGGGTAATGAAACCATCCGGGTTTGAACCGGGGAAAAAATATCCTTTGCTCCTGGAAATTCATGGAGGCCCTGCAGCTATGTGGGGCCCGGGTGAATTATCTATGTGGCATGAATACCAGTTTTTTTGCAGCAGGGGATATGGGGTAGTGTATTGCAATCCCCGTGGCAGCGGAGGTTATGGAGAAATTTTTTTACGGGGTAATGTTAAAGACTGGGGCAAAGGGCCGGCCAGTGTTGTGTTAACGGCATTGGATAAAACAGTAGCTGAAGGATGGGCGGATACATCCAAACTCCTGGTGACCGGTGGTTCTTATGCTGGTTACCTCGTGGCCTGGATCATTAGTCATGATAAACGGTTCAAAGCGGCCTGTTCGCAACGGGGCGTGTATGATCTCTTAACGTTTTTTGGTGAAGGCAATGCATGGAGACTGGTACCGAATTATTTTGGAGGTTATCCATGGCAACCCGAAGCAAAAGCGATATTGCAACGGGAGTCTCCCATTAATTATGTAGAGAATATTACAACACCGTATATTATTTTTCATGGAGACAATGACAGGCGTACTGGTTTTGTAGAAGGTGAGATGCTGTACCGTAGTTTGAAAGTACTGGGGCGCCCTGTAGAGTATGTGCGCCATCCCAATGCTACTCATGAATTAACACGCAGCGGCAACAACCGGCAACGTATTGATCAAATGTTGCGTACATGGGAGTTTTTTGAAAGGTGGCTTCGTTAAGAAGCGAAGCGTATAACTTTTACCAGCCTTATTTGAAACACTGGTCTGTACCTGATGAAACGGAGACCCGGCGTGATAATTTCATATATTCACTTGCTTATTAAACAGCTCCCGAATATTCGGGATACAAACGACTAATCTTTATGAGCGAACAAAATTTTAAGAACCACACCAGGCTCATTCCCGGATTTCATTTTGTTACAGGAGCAACTCTTCTGGCCATTCTTGGTGGCAGTATTGTCAACCTTGTGCATGCCGATGCACATTCGCATTATTCTGCCGCATTACTGGTGTTAGTATCGCTTGTTTTGATCAGCCTTTTTGGGTATTCCCGTGGCTTTGCTCTCAGGGCACAGGACAGGGCTATCAGGGCGGAAGAAAATTTCCGTCATTTTATTCTTACCGGAAAACCATTGGACAGCCGTTTGCGCATGATGCAGATCATTGCTCTCCGGTTTGCTTCGGATGCTGAGCTGCCTGACCTTGCTAAAAAAGCTGTTGAAGAAAATATGAGGAGTAAAGATATTAAAGCAGCTATTAAAAACTGGCGCCCCGATTATCACAGGGCATAGTCTATTACCCGTTCCTGCTTATTTGCTTCTGCATTTATACCCGTGTAAAATTTTTCAGAAAAGACTCAACGGCATACCAATAAGAAAGGGTGCGGCAAAACAGGCTACCCAGACAAGTATGATAATAATTTTCCCGGTGATAGAAATATCCTGGATAATTGTTCGCTGGAGCAAATTCTGCATCAGGGTTCTCACCTGTTCCTCTTTATGCGAATACTCATAAGGTGGCGCTTCCGCTACATCTTTTAAAGAAGCATGGTTGCGGATAAGAATATTCCTGATCTTCCAGTAATTTTCGTCGCTGATATCTTCATAGGATGTATCCAGGTCTATTCCTTCGCTTTCTACTTTTTTAGTAAGCTTATCAAATTGATAATCGGTTATCATCCTTGTCAGTAAAAAGAAGGGGATGATCAGTAAGGCATAAAAAGGGCGGGGGCCTCCCAGCAAAGCGAACCATACCAATGCGCCGATAGAAAGCAATAAAAATATTTTACTGATGACCTGGCTGCTGTCAAGAAAGAGACGATTAAGCAGTTGACCACCATCCAGCGGGTAAATGGGAAGCAGGTTGAGTATATTCAGGTAAATAAGTATCCATGATATGCGGTGCAATAAATAGAGTGTATCAAGATCGGTAGTAAAATGCACGGCGGTTAACTGCAATATAATACCCAGGATAATACCGGGTACTGGACCAGACAGTAAGATAACAGATGATTGCAATTGCGATACCTCCTGCTTTTTCCCTGATGCATAAGCGCCAACCAGGGGAATAAAGAAGATTCCCAGGTCAGTATAGTTATACAACTTCATGGCGAAGAAATGCCCCAGTTCATGAAAAACAACCACAGCCGTCAATACAATAACAAGCGTCCAGTTTTGATTGAAAAAATAATAGCCGATAGCAAGATACAAGAGAAGGCTGCTGGCAGACCGGAGCCAGACATTGGCCCTGCTCTTTGGTTCCTCTGCCGGTGGCTTTGGAGGAATGATGGTCGTCATCTCTTCCGAAGATGTATTGTTTTCCTGCTTAGGCTCTTGTGATGATCCTTGATAATTCTCCATGAAATAAAATTAGCTGAAATAAGGTTGTATTTGTTTCATTAAAGGCTCGGGCATGGTGGTCCTTTTCATCGTCGTTGCTTCCATAAAGTATAAAATAATTTTCGCTGTTGCCAGCAATTCTTTTTTTTCATTGAATACTTCATGATGGAATTCTATTTTGTGATGAACCGGCAATTCTTTCAGGATCGCTTTTACGGTGAGCAGGTCGTCATATAATGCAGGCCGGATGTACCGGCATTGTACTTCGATGATCGGCATGATAACTCCCATTTTTTCCATATCAACATAGGTAAAACCTAAGTGCCGGATGGATTCAGCCCTGGCCACTTCAAAATACTGGAAAAAATTACCGTGATAGACAACGCCCATCTGGTCGGTCTCCGCATAGCGGACGCGAAGTTGTGTTTCTGAAACGAACATGGTAATCAGTTTTCAGGTTTGGAATCAAACGCAAGTTCTTCCGCTTCATCTTTACGGATCAGCGCATCAGCAATATTTTTCGAAAAGTAAATAGCTATCAAAGCGATAACAATTTCCATACAATGTACTGCGAAATTGTATTTACTGGCAGAACTACCCATTACGTTTTCCAACATGCCTTTTCTTTGTACTTCTTGTCTGAATAGATCGAAAATATAATATATAGTATCAGCGATATTGGTTAAAATAGTAAAAACGCAAATTGATATCAATATAACCTGTAGCAGAGATCGTTTGCTGATTTTTACCGGCAGTGAATTTTCAGCAGTGCCAGGCCCGCTTAAATAGGCTGCTGCTTTATGGCTATTCTTAATTAAGAGTATAAAGGCGACAGCATAAAATCCAATTATCAGCACCATGCGTAAAATACCGGTGGCAAGCTGTCCGCTATCGTACAGGTAAATCGTCTGAATAAACAGCGATATGATGCCTTCAAAAAATTTATAGCCAAAAATAAGGGCGATAACGATGATGCCCCATTCAATTAATTGTGTCCTTCTCATAACCGTCAAGATAATAACATTTTTCTATCATTTTATCATTTCCTGTAATGCCCGCCCGCAAAGCCCTTGCGGAAAGAAGAGGAAGCAAATCAAAATTAAATGGCAGAGCGATTTACATCCACTAATATTTCATCAGGCAGCCTTGTTTATTATATTATCCCGGTCTTCATTGTTTATCTTATTTAACAAGAAAATGTTAAACATGCTGCTTGATTGAACTTATCCACACCTGTTTGGAATGATGTTTGGTTAACCCTGAAATAAATTTGAACATTGCGGCGTTAATCCCCCAACGGTTTAAAGGACACTCAGCATGAAGAATCAAATACTGTTCGTAATAGCCTCGTTTCTTACTGTGGCTAGTTTTTCCCAGCAAACACGTTTTAATGATGACCCCCAGGAAAAGTTCAAGGAGGCCAAAGAGTATTTTCAAAAAGAGCAATACAGTCTTGCGTATCCATTATTAAAAGAATTGCAGCAATCAGTCCGCGAAACCGATAAAGCCAATCATTCCATTACCGTACAGGAGATCAGTTACTATGCTACCGCCTGCGCATTAAAACAAAATGAGAGTTCGTCGGAAGATAAAGCGATCGAGTATATAGCTATTGAGAAAAACACCGCCAGGGTGCAGATGATGAGTTTTTACCTGGGAGAATATTATTTCCGTAAACAGGATTTCTCCAAAGCCCTTGATCAGTATGAGCAAACGAATATCGCAAATCTTAGCAATAAGGACATTTCGGATATGAAATTTCACCAGGGGTATTCATATTTCACTATGCAGAAATTTGCCCAGGCAAAACCCCTGTTCAATACCATCCGCTCCATGAAGGATGATCCCAACTACACAGATGCGAATTATTATTATGGGTTTCTTTCCTTCCGCGACAGGCAATACAATGAAGCGTTGCAAAGTTTTAAGATTGTAGAAAATGAAAAAGAATATGCAACAGTAGTTCCTTACTACATAGCGCAGATATATTATATACAGGGAAAAAAAGAAGAAGCACTGGCGTATGCTGAGAATAAGATCAAAACGGGCAAATCCCAGTATTATGATCTTGAATTAAAACAAATGATCGGCCACGCCTATTTTGAAAGAAAAGAGTATGCAAAGGCATTACCTTATCTCGAAGATTATGTTACCCGGTCCACCAAAGTCCGCCGGGAAGACCTGTATGAACTTTCTTACTCTTATTATAAAGCCAATCAGTTTACAAAAGCCATTGATGGATTCAAGCAATTGAGCGGAAAAGAAGATTCGCTAAGCCAGAGCGCTATGTATCTTCTTGGTGATGCTTACCTGAAGACGAACCAGAAATCCAACGCAAGAAACGCTTTTCTTTTCTGCGCATCTAACAGCAGTGATAAGAAACAACAGGAAATCTCTAAATACCAGTACGCCAAACTTTCTTATGAACTGGGTTACCAGGATGAGGCATTGAACGGATTGAAATCATTTCTCAATGATTATCCTGCTTCCACCTTTAATGAGGAAGCAAAGGACTTATTGGTCGCCGTTCTTACGAACACCAATAATTACCGTGATGCGCTTGCTTTGCTGGATGGCATGAACAGTCCTTCCGCCAATGCAAAAAGATTATATCCAAGGATATTGTACGGACGTGCTACAGAACTGATCAATGATGGCCGCCTGGCTGAAGCTGAGGTTTTAATTGATAAAGCGTTAAAAGATCCGAATAATGGTTCAGTGGTAGGATTGCTGAGTTTCTGGAAGGGGGAACTCTCTTACCGTAACAATAAGCTGGACGATGCTATTAAATACTACAATGCTTATATAAGCGCCGGTTCACCCACCGGAGGGGAAGCCAATCCATCCAATGCAAAATATAATCTTGGATACAGTTATTTACGCAAAGAGAATTATGGGGCCTCTCTTGGTTTTTTTGAACCATTGGCCAAAAATCCTGCATTGAATTCTAATGAACTGACACAGGATGCTTATATACGCACGGCTGATTGCTATTTCATGGACAGGAATTATACAAAGGCAAAGACGATGTATGATAACGTGGTGAAATTTTCCTGGCCTGCCGAGGATTATGCTACTTTTCAGAATGCCATGATCGCCGGTATCAAAAGTTCAAAGGATAAGATCGCCTTGCTGAATACCATGAACAGGAAATTTCCAGGATCATCATTAGTTACGGATGCCAACATGGAAATTGCCAATACGTACATGTCTGACGAAAAATTCAGTGAGGCGATACCTTATCTGAACAATGTGGTGAAAGGAAGCGGCAATACCAGCCTGAAACCACAATCGTACCTGAAGCTTGGTATTGCTTATTACAATCTGAATAATAATACGGAAGCGATAAAGCAATACAAGACTTTATTATCACAGTATCCTAATTCTCCTGAAGCCGAAGATGCGTTGGATAATGTAAAGGTGATCTATGTGGAGGACGGCAAACCCGACGAATACGCAGCCTTTATGCGGCAGGCGGGCCGCCCGATCAGTGTAAGCACGGAAGATTCACTTACGTATGCCGCGGCTGAAGTTCAATATACCAATGGAAATACGAATGCCGCATTGAATTCATTTAATGCGTACTTACAAAAATTCCCTGACGGAGTATATGCTATTGATGCCAGTTTTTATAAAGGAGAGATTTATAATAATAAGAAGGACTGGAATAATGCGTTAGCCGGGTATGAAGATGTGGCTGCTAATGCTCCCAACAGGTATGCGGAAAAAGCTATACTGTCCGCAGCCCGTATTTATTTCTTTGAATTAAAGAATTATCCGAAAGCGGAAAATTATTATACACAATTAAACCAGATCACTTCCAGCCAGGAAGATAAACTGGAAGCCATGCGCGGTCTCCTTCGCAGCCAGTACCAGCAGCAAAAATGGATGGAAGCCGCTGCCATCGGCAAAGACCTTGTTGCCGCTAAAGGAAGCAGTTCTGATGATAAGGCGTTGGCTAATATGGCTATCGCCAAATCATACCAGGTTAGCGGTCAGTATGACCTGGCGCTGGCTAATTTCAAAACAGTGATACAATTGAACAAAGCGGCATTGGCGGCGGAAGCACGTTATGAAATAGGTAATTGCTGGTTTGCATTAAAGAAATTAACCGATGCGGAGAAAGCGGCATTTGAAACAATTAATAAGTCAGGATCGTATGAGTATTGGGTAACCAAATCCTATATTCTCCTTGGTGATATTTATTTTACGCAGAAAGATTATTTCAATGCCAAAGCTACTTTCCAGAGTATCGTGGATAACAGCATTAATTCAGAATTGAAAACAGAAGCCCAGGGCAAACTGAGCAGGGTAGAAGACGAAGAAAGCAAAAGCAGTAAAGTAAGCGGCAATTAAAATATGCGGTATTCGCTTTTAGCGTATCCAGCAAGTAAAAAGTATAAACAGGCATAAATGAAACAGCATTTGTACAGAACGGGTCTTATCACTTCATGGATCATACTTATTGGTTATTCTTCTTACGCACAGAAGGATACCACTAAGGGTAAAACAGTGAATATTACTTCGGCGTTTAAGCCTGTACTAAGAGAATCGGCCAAGATCAATTTTAATGCTTCTCCGCCCACAGCGGATACGGCAAAGCCACGTTTGCAGTATGACATTCCTAATCCTAATTTACTGTTTGCTTACCAGCCGGGATCATTAAAGCCGCTGGCGCTGCAGGTGGATTCCATCGCTAAATGGGATAATGCAAATTATATTAAAGCGGGATTCGGTAGCTTAAAAACGCCTTTTATACAAGCTGGTTTTTCATTTGGTGATGGTAATACGGCCGGTGCTAATATTTATGCGAAGCATGTTTCATCACAGGGGAAAAGGGAGTTCCAGGATTTTACTACTACCCAGGTAAAGCTGAGAGGCTTTTATAAGACGGCTAATAATATGGAATGGAATGCAAGTCTTGGCATGAAGGCGGATAAGACATATAAATATGGTTTTCTTCCTGTGTCTTTATCTTTTCCCAGTGATTCCATCAAACGAAATTACCAGACATTCTCTGTAAGGGCAGGCGTACGCAATATCAACAAAACAGAATTTGGTATCAGCTATTCCCCGGAAATAAAGATTGATATCTTCGGTGATAACCTGAAGAATAATGAAAGTAATACTGTAGTCAATCTTCCTTTGCAAAAAACAATAGGACAGGATTTCGCGGTGAACCTTGGGCTTACGTTTGACCTTACCCGTCTTTCACCGAAAGATAAATCTGCAGTGAATAATACAATGTATTATATATCACCCTCTGTTCTGTATAAAACATCCCGGATCAACATACAGGCGGGTATCCGGCCATCATGGGATAATAAGAGTTTTAAAATGTTCCCCAATGTGCTGGCGGATGTGGGTACGGAAGACCAGCGCTTTACTTTCCAGGCAGGATGGACAGGTTACTTTCGAAAAACAACTTACCAGTACCTGGCTTCTCAAAATCCCTGGCTTTGGTTACCGGCTACATTACAGAATACAGGGATAGAAGAACGTTTCGCAGGATTTAAAGGATCTGTGGGTGATCATTTCAGCTATAGCGCTAAAGTCGCGTTCAATAAATTGACCAATCAACCTTTGTTTGTGAATGACATTTCACCTTCCGGTGATGGCAAATCTTTCCGGGTCGTAAATGAAGAGCGGATAAATGTATTGAACATGGGCGGTGAGATTGGCTATAATGTGGAAGAAAAGTTTTCGCTGATCATCAGTCTTAGCTTCAATCAATACACAGGCTTAAAAAATAATGCGAAAGCCTGGGGATTACTTCCATTAGAGTTAAATACGGCTATGCGCCTACAGGTGATAAAAGATCTTTGGCTGAAAGGTGATCTTTTTGCCTGGGGCGGACCGCAATACCAGAAGACAGATGGCAGCAGTGGCCGCCTGGAAGGAGCTTTTGACCTGAATGCCGGGCTTGAATTCAAGATCACAAAGAACCTCAATCTCTGGACGCAGTTCAATAATATATTCAACCAGGAATACCAGCGCTGGAACCAATACCCTGTATATGGGTTCAACTTTGTTGGCGGTATCGTATTTTCGTTCGATCAAAAGAACTGATATGTACCAGGAACTATATGCGTATCTCATTTTGCACAGGCAGTTGAATGTACCGGGCATCGGTACATTTTTAGTGGAAAGAAAACCCGCTGAAACGGAATTTACACACAAGCAGATCAACCCATCTGCATATTCTATTGTACTGCAACAGGGAAATGCAGCTCCTTCAAAGCGTTTTTTTAATTGGTTATCGGATCAGCTTACTCTTTCTTACCACGAAGCTATTGTTCAATTCAACGGGTTTGCCATTGATCTGAAGAACCATGTATTATCCGGCAACAAAGTGATGTGGAATGATGTCGGCACGTTAAGCAAAGGAAAACCCGGAGAGATAAAGTTTGAACCCGTATTAAAGCAAAGCATTTTTGACAAACCCGTCAGCGCTGTCAGGGTGATCCGTGAAAATGCCGTACATCACATACGGGTAGGTGAGGAGGAAAAAACATCTGCTGAGATGAACGAATGGCTGCATCCATCAGAAAAGGAAAAATCTTACTGGTGGGCGCCGGCTTTGATCGCAGCTATCGTGCTGTTCATTATTGCCGGTATCTATTTCTCACAAATGGGATGGAGCATATCCTCTGCCGCGAATCAGCAAAAGTTATCGCCACAACAGGGAACTGTTAACTATAAAGCACTTCCATAAGTTTCATCAGCCATTTTATCAATTTGAATTTACTTTGCACTTATTGATTTCCCACTAAGCCGTTAAGATCACTACGCAAAATTTAGCTATTCTTAATAGTATAAAACTTAGTGTCCCATGTGTCTTTGTGGGAAAAGCTCAACCACCTGTTTATTTTATATGAATGACCTGGTTCACTATAAACATTGTCCCGTTTGTGCATCCGCTGATATAAGGAATGTATTGATGGTAAAAGATCATTCTGTAAGCGGCCAATCATTTCAAATAGCGGAATGTAGTTTCTGTACCTTGCGTTTTACACAGGATGTGCCGGATGCGGCTTCCATATTCCCTTACTATAAAGCGGAAGGATATATTTCCCATACCAATACATCCAAAGGACTTGTCAACAGGGTTTACCAGTTTGTCCGTAAAAGAACCATGATAAAAAAAAGAAAACTGGTGGAAAGAAGTACCGGGGTCATCAAAGGGAATATGCTGGATATGGGAAGTGGTACCGGCAGTTTTGTACATGAAATGCAACAAAACGGCTGGCAGGTAACAGGCCTCGAACCTGATGAGGATGCACGAGGAACGGCAAAAGAACTGTAC
>JAATGJ010000091.1 GCA_015654695.1 Chitinophagales bacterium
CCGCCACCTCCGCTGCTATTACCACCACCGGGCCTGTCTTCAGCAGCTTTTACTACCAACGGTTTTTTACCAAGAGAAATATCGTTCAGACCTTCAATAGCCTCTTTTGCTTCGGTATCGTTGGGCATTTCTACAAACCCAAAACCTTTACTCTTTCCTGTTTCCCTGTCCATGGCAACCTTTGCAGAAGCAACGGCTCCAAATTTTTCAAATATTTCTTCCAGTTCTGCATCATCCAGGTCGTATGGCAGGCCGGCTACAAAAATCTTCATGTCGTTGTTTTGGGCAAAAATACAGAACTTATGTTGGTATTGGCCATCAAAAAATGATTCTGAATAATTTTTAAAATACTGAGTCAAAGCTGCACGAACAGGAGGTAGTAAAGCAAAGACAGGGGGCTCACTAAAATTTTCGCTATTTCCTGCCCCTTATCATCCACCAGCTTATACCTGCAACTGTATCGTATTCATTTATCTATAGCCACCCATATTTCTCAACCAGTCTTTCTTTTTGATTACGGGCTATGGGCAGATGATCCCCATTGACCATGGTAAGAATGCCTTCATTACGGTTAAATTGTTTTACATGATTCAGGTTAATGATATACTGGCGATGCACACGCAAAAAGTGACTTTCTTCCAGCACTTCCTGTACGTCCTTTAACGTTTTGGAAATAGTGAACATCCTTTTATCCGTCAATAACAGTTTGGAATAATTATTACTGGCTTCTGCATAAACAATTTCGTTTAAGTCAATAAAGGAAATTCCGGTACTGCCATGCACGGCGATCTTACTTGGCAGTTCTCCCCGGAGTTGCCGTTGCACAAGATTTAACTGGGCCGTAGTAGGCTTTATTTTTCTTTCTGCTTTTGCCACCGCTTCAATAAGATCAGCGGTATCCACCGGTTTAACCAGGTAATCCAGTGCATTGAAACGGAATGCCTTTAACGCATATTGATTATAGGCGGTAATAAATATCACACTAAATTGGAGGTGCAGTAGTTTTTCCAGCATTTCAAAGCCATTCATTCCCGGCATTTCTATATCGAGAAATAGAAGGTCGGGCTGTAGTTTCTCCATATCATTCACTGCCTTTACAGAACTGGTATAAGTTCCTGTTATAGCTACCTGCGGGCAATGTTGCGACAATTCGATCTTCAGCAGATCAATACTGTCAGGTTCATCATCTACAATGACGGTTTTAAGCATTATCATTATACAGGTATTTGAATAACAACCCGGGTGCCTGCCACTTCTCCTTTATCATTGGTAATATCATGAATGGCTACGCTGGCGCCTGTTTTATATATCTGGTTGATTAAGGCTATCCGTTCAGAAGTCACTTTCATGCCATACGATTTGTGCCGCGTTGCTGTTTTGCTTTTTAATTCGTCTGACTTCACCCGGCCTACTCCATTATCTGCAATATTTATTTCCAGCAATGATTCATTTTTTTTCATGCCTGCGGATATGTCAATGCGGCCCCCTTCTTCTTTGTGCATCAAACCATGCCAGACCGCATTTTCCACATAAGGCTGTAGTAATAGCGGGGGTATCTCGATATAATCCATTTCCACATCTTTATCCACTGAAATGCTGTAACTCAGCTTTTCTTTAAAACGCATCGCTTCCATTTCAATATACAGGCGCAATGCTTCCAGTTCCGCTGTCAGTGAAATCCGGTCGTTGCGTGAATTTTCCATCACCAGTCTTATAAGCCGGGAAAATTTAGTCAGGTATTCAGAAGCGGACACCGTATCATTTTGCGTCGTATAAAGTTTTATTGAATTAAGGCAATTAAATATAAAGTGGGGATTCATTTGCGACCGCAGGGCTGTTAATGATACATCCGCGAGATTGCGTTGAAATTCGGCTTCCTTTTTCTCCTGTTCCGCTTTTTCTTTTGCCAGTTCCATTTTGAGCTTTCCCTGTTTCAGGCGGTTATTATAGAAAAAATAGGAGACCACCAATCCCAGTAACACAAAGACGGCTAAACTGTAGAGCCATTGCTGGCGTCGTCTCAGTTTACTTAAATCATTTTCCTGTGACAGCGTTGTTACCTGCACAGATTGCAATTGCTTTTCTTTTTCAGCAATAGTTAGTTGTTTTTCTTTTTCCTGCTTTAAGAGCTGCTCATTCTGCAGGTCGGCCTGTGTTTTAAGATAAGCTAATTTTTGAATGTCTTTTTCTTTATTGCTCAGTACAAGTTGATTTTTATTCAGCGCAAGTTGCTGGTCCTGCTGTTTTGCCAATAATACCTGTTGTTGCAATTTGCCAGCTGTGATTTGTTGCTGAAGATTCAAAGAATCTTCCTTTTTGCTAAATTCATATTGTATTTCCAGGCGTGTGATTTGTTTTTTCTTTTCACCATTCAACATGCTGTCACGAATGCTTATAAAATTCTTATATGCTTCTATTGATTTGCTATAATCTTTTTTTTTTCATAAACGTTACTAAGATTTTCCCATGAATTACGTTGTATATCCAGCAAATTATTTTTTAATCCGAAGTCTAAACCAAGTTTAAATAATTCAATAGCTTTTAGATAATTTTTCCCGGAGGTAAGATCTGAACCCGAAAATGATGAATCCGGAATGTTTGCGTAAACAATTCCCATCCCATTGTAATTATCCGCGGTTATGGCTTTTTCTCCTGATGCTTCACTAATAGCTAAAGATTTTTTTAAATATTCATAGCCCTTTTTATATTCTAACATATCAATGTAAACCTGGCCTATGTTGCTAAGATTTAAGGCATCCGGCACATCAAGTTTCTGCCTCATTTTAAGTGATTCTTCAAAATATTCAATAGATTTTGAATGATTTCCGAGACTTTGATATATAGTTCCAATATTAGTTAAATCAGAAGCAATATCATATTCATCGCCCATTTTCTTGTCCAGCTCTAAGGCCTTGTTGTAATAAATAAGCGCTTCACTATAGTTTGCAAGCGTGGAATAAATCTCTCCAATGTTTCCATAGTTTTGTGAGATCATTGTCTGATCGCCAATATCCTGTTCAATTTTTAATGCCCGTTGAAAATATTCCAAAGCTCTTGGGTAATCGGATAAGCTCGCATAAACACTTCCCAGGTTTCCCAGCAAATATGCTACTCCTGCTTTATGACCCATTTCTTCAAATAACTGTAAAGATTTTTGACCATATTCAATTGCTTTGGAGTATTCTGATAACCTGGTATATACCATTGTTATATTTCCCAGGTTATTAGCAATTCCTATTTTGTTACCACTACTTTGAAAAATGGCTAATGATTTCATATCATATTCCAGCGCCTTTTGATAATTGCCAAGCAACTCATATACAGTTCCAAGATTACCGAGATTATTTGCTATGTTAAATTGATTACCGAATTTCTCATTTAATTTCAAGGCTCTTTCGTAACTATCCAATGCTTTTGGATAATCTGACGTTGCTTTATAAATATTTCCAATATTATTAAGGGTGTTGGCCAATAAATGTTCCTGAGATTTATCGCCTTCGATGAGTTTTAAAGATTTAAGATAATATTCAAGTGACTTTGCAAAATCACCAGACATGCCATATAGATTACCAATGCCAATATAGGAACTGACTATTAGACTTTTTGTGTTATACTCTTCCCCGATTTTTAAAACAGATTGATAAGATTCAAGAGCAGCCGGAAACATGCCTAAGGCTAACTGATGATCTGCCTGGGTGAAAAAGAGATCTGGTAAAGGACCTGATTGATTAAGCTTTTTTGCAAGAGCAATAGCTTCTTGGCTAAATTCTAACCCCTTCTTTGGGTCCTTGTTTAAATTTTCATCTGCTCCTTGAATTAACCTGCTAAGTTTATTTATCTCTTCCTTACTAACCTCTGAAGTTTTTAAACCTGGCCCAGGCCTCTGCGCTTTTATGCAATAAGTGGAAAACGATAAAAGTACCAAAAGGATATATTGATTTTTATGTCGCATACTATTTAATCAGTTAAAAATAAATAATCCAGAGAGTGCGAATCAGAAACAGTGGTGAATAACCTGTATAAGGGTGTGAACGAACAATCTATTTAGCGGGGAACTGGTAACACATCTTATTGAAAATACTTTTTGTGTTTGTGGAAGTTAAGATTAAATTTAGAATTCAGGGAATATTATTTTTCAAATTTGTAATATGATTACAACTACAGAAATTTCCCCTTCACCTGCCTTAGCTCCTTTTGTACGTTGCTATACATTTCGTGAGTTTGATACCCACGGCAACAATCTTATCAAGCCCTGGAATGCCCTTCATGAAACATCAGTGGTTTGTTTCTTTAAAGCAAAACCTGTTCAATTGTGCAATCCTGAAACTGGTCAAATTATTAAAAGCGGACATAATGCAGGAGTAATGGGTTTATCAACGGGGTACAACGGGGAAATGACTTTTAATGGCTGTTATTCCATGTTTGAAATACTTTTTAAATCGAATGGTTTCCACAAGCTATTCAGGATTCCCAATCATGAGATCATTAACCGGATTATTGATGCGGAAGATATTTTCGATCCGCCCATGCTGACTTTTTTTGAACAATTAAGCCTGGCAAAGGGATTAAATGAAATGTGCGCAATTGCCAACCAGTATTTGTTAGTATATCTTAGTAAACAAAAATTATATCACCCAAATGATCAAATTACATTGATCTCCAATTTGATTCTTAAAAATTATGGCATCGTAAATATGGATAAGCTGGCCTATGATGCCAATATGAGCCTCCGGACTTTTGAGCGTCATTTTACTGACCAGGTAGGAATATCTCCAAAATTATTCAGCTGTATTACCCGTTTCAATCACGCTTTTGATCTTAAGTTAAGGAACCCGGGTAAAGACTGGACAGCCATTTCACATGAGTCTGGTTATTTTGACCAGATGCACCTTATCAAAGACTTTAAAAGATTTACCGGCAATACGCCAACTTCTTTTCTGAAACAAACGCCTTTAACGGAAGAAACTTTTAATAGCAGGGTAGAGCTGTGATTTAAAGTTGTCGTTTTTTTACTATTCCCTTTCTTTTACTAAAAATAGTTTCGCTCCTTATTTGTGGCAGTGGAGCAATTGTTATGTATGAGTGAAGGGAGTTTAGTCCTGAGATAAATTTCCTGGCAACGTTTTTTGATATAATACAACTTCGCTTTTCGTTTTTCTTTCCCCGTGAAAAAATGTCACCCTCACAAAAGCTGCTGTTCCCTCAGTTTAACTGTTGATTTACCCTGAACGCATAGGATAAGGGATTAAAGAAATATAGGTTTGTCAGAATAAAATGAATTACAGTTTTTCAAAGAAAGTTTTTATAGAATTCATAAAATAGAGACTCTGAACATTAAATTGAAATAGCCATTTATTTGTTCTGCGATTTTTAGTAAAACATATCTCACAGAAAACAGGGTTAAGAAAAAAACTGAAGGTGCATCTCCTAATATGATGAAAAACTAAGAATAAGAATAGAAAATATAGTTGCCTAAAAAATATACTATTAAACCCGTTTTATAATCAAAAAACAATCAAAATGAAACCAGGACATTTCCTTCATGCGTTTGTAATTATACTGATTACGGTGCATACATGTATTGCACAAGATGCAGCTGATAAAAAACCTTCAGCAAAAGATATAATACCATTTGGGAAAAAATTACCCCCGCCTGATCTTACAGCATATCCGGAAAGATCAAAGCAGCAGATGATGTATGGTGACTTAAACAATTCTGTTATATCAGGCATAAATTCCCGCGATATAAATGCGTTAAAGAAAAGGCTGGATGATCAGCGGCAGCTATTAAAAGACAGAAAGGACAGGCAGTCTTTATTTTCCCGGCAGTACAATGCTCCTGTTAATCCGGACAATAGAAACCCTCATAATTCAGGATTTCGTCTCACTAAGGACATCAACGCACTTGCGGAAAGCAACCCTTCTAACAATTCGGATTATTACACGAATACCTCTTATGCAATTCTCGGTCATGTTATCTATTTTGCTGCAGATGACGGTATTCATGGAAATGAGCTCTGGCGAAGCGATGGGACTGCTAATGGCACTTTTATGGTGATGGATGCAGAACCTGGTGCTGCACCTTCTGACCCTTACAATATTACGGCTGCAAACGGAAAATTATATTTTTCGGCCACCACTTTAACTAATGGGCTTGAGCCCTGGGTATCAGACGGAACATCACCGGGCACAAAAATACTTATGGACGTTAAGCAAGGTGATGTTTCAAGTTACCCGACAGAATTTATTGGGTTTGGTAAATATGTTTATTTTGCTACTGATGGTGAATTTTCAACTGCGGGGACACTCTGGAAAACGGATGGAACTGCTACTGGTACGACACTTGTAAAAAGCATTGGAGATATAGATGCCGGTGGTGCTTATATATCTCAGTTGGCAAAGTCAAACGGGCTTTTATTTTTTACATTCTTAAGTTTCTCTTCTGGTGCCTGGGAGCTCTGGAGAAGTGATGGCACTGATCAAGGCACTTATCATGTTGGTACGAATACTCTCTTTTATGATTTTCCGCTTCAATTAACAAGTTATAACAATAAGCTTTATTTTTCCGGCCTTGATGACGCCGGCCGTAAACTATGGGTATCAGACGGAACTGATGCGGGCACTATACCTGTGCCGGGTGATAATGGTATATTGATAGATGCCGATTATTCTTTGGGAGTACCTTTTCCTGTCATGCGTAATGTTTTATATTTACCAGGTTCTTCTTTATCCACAGGTAACGGACTATATAAATACGATGCATCAAATAATGAGGGAATTAAATTAGTAAAAGACCTTACCCAGGCTATAGATTATGATGCTATCGTATCATCTGAAATGCAAGTTGTCAATAATACGCTCTACTTTAAAGTAACCAATTACAATGGCGGGGTTCATGACGAATTATGGAGTTCAAAAGGATCTAAGGCATCTACACAGCTTGTAAATACATTTCTCCCGGGAGAAACTATTAATAATTTATATGACGCAAATGGCAATTTTTATTTTGTAAAACAGGGTAAAGTTTTAGGCTCTGAGTTGTACACTATCTTTGACACTTACCGGGGCAAATTTCCGGTATTGGTAAGCGATATTTTCAAAGGGCAGGCAAGTTCTTATCCCGATTTTCTAACAGCTTTCAAAGGGAAACTATTTTTCAGTGCCGCCGATGAGAAAAAAGGAAACGAGCTTTTTATGACGAATGGATTTGGTCTTGGTACAACCCTGGTAAAAGACATTAATACGGTTTCTACCTCTAATTCTAACGCGGGAGGTTATTCCAACACTATAGTATCAATCGGAGGACGTAACGTTTTGTTCACAGCGTACGAAAGGGACCATGGCACTGAGTTGTACAGGTATGATGGCACAGACAGGGGGACAGTCATATTAGATGCTATTCTGCCCGGTGAAGCTGGTACTAACGTAAACAACTTCGTACCCCAAACTC
>JAATGJ010000090.1 GCA_015654695.1 Chitinophagales bacterium
AGTTGTATAGTAAGTAAGAGAATTGCCAGTGAGTGGGTAGTGGTTATGTTCGATTATTTACCTGGCATCTCTTAGCTTAAAACCCGGAGTTTGCTGGTAATCATTTATAAATTTTAAATCTGAAAGATGGCCATTTTAAATTTCCAAAAACCGGATAAGATCATTTTACAAAAGGCTAGTGATTTCGAAGCTCAGTTCGAGTTTCGTCCCCTAGAGCCTGGTTATGGCGTAACAATTGGTAATGCACTTCGACGTGTATTATTGAATTCACTGGAAGGCTACGCCATTGTAGGTGTGAAGATCGAAGGTGTGGATCATGAATTCGCTACCATGAAAGGGATAAGTGAAGATGTGGTGGAAATTTTCCTGAATTTGAAACAAGTACGTTTTAAGAAAGCTGTAGAACATGAAGTGGCGAATGAGAAGATCATTTTGTCGCTGAGAAATAAAACTGAATTCACTGCAGGAATGATCGGTGAAGCTACTCACTCTTTCCAGATAATGAACCCGGATCTGCTTATCTGCACACTGGATTCTTCTGCCAAGATGGAGATCGAGCTGACTATCGGCAAAGGCCGTGGTTACGTTCCGGCTGAAGATAACAAACCAAAAGATGCGCCACTTGGTTACATTCCTATTGATTCTATCTACACGCCCATTAAGAATGTAAAATATACGATCGAGAATACCCGCGTGGAGCAAAGAACCGATTTCGAAAAACTCATCATGGAAGTTTCTACAGATGGTACTATTCATCCTGAAGAAGCAGTGAAACAGGCTTCACGCATCCTGATCCAGCACCTGATGATCATCACGGATGAGAACATCACTTTTGATAACAAGGAAGAAAAGAAAGAAGACCTCGTTGACGAGCAAACTTTACAACTGCGTAAAGTGTTGAAGACTCCACTGGAAGATCTTGATCTTTCTGTGCGTGCCTTCAACTGTCTGAAAGCTGCGAAGATCAATTCATTGAGTGAACTGGTGCAGTATGAGCAGGAAGACCTGATGAAGTTCCGCAACTTCGGTCAGAAATCACTGGCTGAAATTGAGCAGGTGCTGACTGAAAGAGGTTTGCATTTTGGAATGGATCTGCAGAAACTGGGTGTTGATAAGGATGAACTATAAAAATCACAAATAAAAAATTCCAAATTCCAGCGTTCAGATGGAATTTGGAATTTTAAGATTGGAATTTAATAATGTAGGCTGCAATTCCTGACACGGTGCAGCCGAATAAAACTAAATGTCATGCGTCACGGAGACAAAATCAAAAATTTAAGCCGCACTAAGGCACACAGAGATGCTTTACTGAGTAACCTGGCTTGTCAATTAATTCAGTACAAAAGGATCGTCACTACATTGGCTAAAGCAAAAGCTTTGCGTGTGTATGCAGAGCCATTGATCACAAAAGGAAAGGAAAACACAACGCATCAGCGTCGTGTAGTTTTCAGCTACCTCCAGGATAAAGAGGCAGTAAAAGAATTGTTTGGCGCTGTTGCTGAGAAGGTAGCAGGCCGCCCCGGTGGATATACCCGTATCATCAAATTAGGAGCCCGTGTGGGGGATAATGCTGAACAGGCTATGATTGAGCTGGTTGATTTCAACGAGATATATGGTAAAGGTAAAGGCGAAGAAAAAGCTACGGCGAAGAAGACACGTCGTGCTGGTGGAGCGAAAAAGAAGGCTGCTGAAACAACAGCAACTGAAAAGGCAGAAGAAACAACTACTCCGGAAAAAACTGCTGAATAGACTAAGTTTAACTTTAAAGTAAAATAGAGCCCCGGAGTACGATCCGGGGCTTTGTCATTGATATAATTGCTTTTTGCCTGAGCAGTAAAATGAGTTATTTTCACTTTACTATTTGCTGCTTGCTATATACAAAGATTTTAAACTGAAGAAATGGATAACCGTTCAAACAAAGCATTGCAGCTATTCAAAAGTGAAGTGGGGCTGCGCTTCCAGCTTTATAATAGCCTTTTTACTTCCTTACCGTTTCATCGGATTGAAAAGACGGGTATCCTCCTTTCATTATTATCCAATAATTGTGATGAAGGCTATAAAAAACATTTAAGCCCGATCAGGATCATTGATGAATTTTTTAACCGGCATACTTCTTATACTACGGAAAAAGAAAAGGCTGACCTTCTTTTTCGCTTTGTACAATATGTAGAAAGACAGGTAGTGTTATTTGATGCACTGGAAGACGCAGCTTTTACACAGGTACATGACCTGAACGGGGTTGGTACTTTAAAGCAACTGGAATCCGAGATAATACAGGAGAACAAGCAGAAAGAACTTGGCGAAAAATTAAAAGATTTCTCGGTGCGCCTGGTACTGACAGCCCACCCTACACAGTTCTATCCCGGGCCGGTTCTTGGGATTATTAATGATCTTTCAAAGGCGCTTTCAAATAATAATACCAATCTCATTAATACCTACCTGCAGCAATTAGGGAAAACACCATTTTTTAAAAAGAAAAAGCCTACGCCTTATGATGAGGCCGTTAGCCTGGTATGGTATCTTGAAAATGTTTTTTATTCAGCGGCGGGAAGAATATTGTCCAATCTTAAATCACAGTTCCCGGATACAGTTGACAAAAAAAATCCAGTCATCCGTATGGGATTCTGGCCTGGCGGGGATATGGATGGCAACCCATTTGTAACAAGCGATATAACCAGGCAAGTAGCGGAAGCCCTGCGCGGAAGTATTATCAAATGCTATTACCTTGATGTTCGCAGGATAAAACGCAGGCTTACTTTCTCAGGTATTGATACATTGCTGAACGACCTGGAAAATAAATTGTACAGCAACCTGTTTATTCCGGGTATCAAAACGGAGCTGACCAAGGAAGAAATTCTCGGGACCTTAGAACTGATTAAAAAGATCGTTATTGAACAGCATAATGGTTTGTTCCTCCACCTGGTGAATAACCTCATCAATAAGATAGAAGTTTTTGGATTGTATTTTGCATCGCTGGATATAAGGCAGGAAAGCACAGTTCATGGCAAATTGCTGGATACTATCGCAGCGAAAACTGACCTTCTTCCCCCGGGTTATGGAAAGCTCAGCGACGAAGAAAAGATCAAACTGCTTTCATCCGTTGCAGGGCCATTCAATCCCGGGCAGTTGGAGGATACCGTTCAGCAAAATACATTAATGGCGATAGCGGGAATCAAAGAGATACAGCAATACAACGGAG
The DNA here is from genome assembly GCA_015654695.1 of Chitinophagales bacterium. Classification (GTDB taxonomy): domain Bacteria; phylum Bacteroidota; class Bacteroidia; order Chitinophagales; family Chitinophagaceae; genus VBAT01. The sequence goes on from JAATGJ010000090.1 coordinate 3,200, forward strand.
AGGACGGTTGCAACAGGTATATCATCAGTCAATGTAACAGTGCATTGAATGCAATGGAAGTATATGGTTTGTTTCTTTTAAGCGGCTGGGAAAAAGAGGAAATGAATATTGATATCGTTCCCCTGTTTGAAACGGTAGATGATTTGAAGAATGCAAGCGATGTGATGAAAACACTTTATACTGATCCGGCGTATAAGAAACATCTGGAACTCAGGAATAATTGCCAGACGATCATGCTTGGATTTTCTGATGGTACAAAAGATGGCGGATACCTGATGGCTAACTGGAGTATCTACAAAGCCAAGGAAAAGTTGACAAAAATTTCCAGGGAATATAAGGTAGATGTGGTTTTTTTTGATGGCCGGGGAGGCCCGCCGTCAAGAGGTGGTGGCAAAACACACAGGTTTTATGCATCTATGGGTCATAGTATTTCCAATAAAGAAATACAACTAACGATACAGGGACAAACCGTCAGTTCCAATTTCGGAATAGTGGAAGCAGCACAGTTTAATATTGAGCAATTGCTGAATGCAGGTATTTCCAACGACCTGTTTTCGGCGAGGCATATTACCCTTACCAAAGAAGAAGGCGTATTGCTGGAAGAACTGGCGGAGGCCGGGTTTAATTCGTATAAGAAGTTAAAAGATCGTCCTTACCTGGCTGATTACCTGTTGCAGATAAGCCCGTTGCGGTTTTACAGAGAAACTAATATTGGCAGCCGGCCGGCCAAGAGGGGAGTTTCCTCCGGTTTATCATTAAAAGATCTCCGTGCTATTCCTTTTGCCGGCTCCTGGAGCCAGTTGAAACAAAATGTAACCGGCTATTACGGGGTAGGATCAGCCTTGCAGCAAATGGAAAAAGAAGGCAAACTGGTACAGTTCCAGAAATTATATAAGAATTCTCTTTTCTTTAAAACGCTGTTGGATAATTGTGAAATGGCCATGCTGAAATCGTTCTTTCCGTTAACGGCTTTTTTAAGCAAGCATAAACAATTCGGGGAATTATGGCAAATGATCTATAATGAGTATGAGCTGACACGGCAGTACCTGGCAAAACTTACCGGGCATCATGAGCTGATGGCGGATTACCCGGTTGACAATCTTTCTATACAGATGCGGGAAAGGATTGTATTGCCATTGCTTACTATTCAGCAATATGGCCTTACAAGGATCAGGGAGATGGATGAGCAGCAAATGCAATCTCCGATGAAAAGTATTTATGAGAAACTCATCATGCGTTGTTCCTTTGGGATTATCAATGCGGGAAGGAATTCGGCGTGAGTATTAAGGCTTAATTTTTCTCCCAGATCACTAATAGAAAGAGGCTGTCCTTACGGAACAGCCTCTTTTGTGTGTGGTTGGGTTCGATTTATGAAATATATTAGAATGAATAAACGGCTGCAAGAATAAATGCACCTGTGCCTTTCACGAAATCACCATTATTTTTTTGGAAAGAAGGGTCTTTTGCTGAATCAATACGGAATTCCGGGATAATAGTAAGACCGCCAACTTTTACATTTGCTGAAAGGGTAGCTGCAAAAACGGAGGTGCTGACATAACCATCTGTACCACCTTTTTTATCGTCAAATAATTCGCCGCGTAATGTCAGGCCAAATGTTGATGTTGGATCAACATTCAGGTATAAGGCAGAACCCCAGAAAGACTGTTTAGGGCTATTATCATATTTTAATGATCTTGTAGTTCCGTTATAGCCTATGGAGAATTTGTCTGATACCTTTCCCGTCAATACCAGGTCAAACTGGCTGGTACTTGTTTCCGCCATATTTTTTCCCCCTACGTAGTTCAGGTAACCACTTAATTTGCCGTCGCTGGTGGCTGCATGAAACTGGCCCAGGAAAAATTTCTTCTCAAAGCTTGCAGTTGAAAAATCCGTAGGGTTAGCAATACCTATCATAAAGCTTATGTTATCAGTTGCGGCAACGTCCATTTTAAGTCCCGTATGGAAGAAAGGGCCGTAAGAGAACATATAGCTCATGCTGTAATTCCTGTTCAATTGGGGATCTAATAGCTCATATCCAACATGGGTACCAAACTTACCCAGCGTGAATTTTACTTTATCAGATGGTGCGAATGTTACATAAGCCTGCTTGATAGCAGCTAATAGATTTGGAGAAGATACATCATCTCCATTACCATCTACAAAAAAGGTGCGGTCGTTATAAGAAAATTCTTCAGCCCTTCTGCCAAAACCAAGATCAAGTACAACGCCTGCTTTGCCAAAGCTATGATCAACCTTTACAGAGGCCATACCCAGTTCAAAAGAATTGTGTGAGTTGGTAAAGCTGGTAAGGTTGTTAATGGCTCCCTGGTCTTTAGCGTTTTGAAAATTAAAACGATAATATCCGTCAACGCTGCCTGTTATAGTGGGTTTTGGTTTTTCTGCTGTTGCAGAGTCCTGGGCCTGTGATGCTAAAGAAATAATTGTTGCGCTCACTGCGAAAAAAAGTTTTCGTAACATTGTGTTTACAGTTTTGAGGTTAAAGAAAGGGCACAGCAGGCATAAACTTTTGCGAGAAGTTTATGCTGCTATCTGTGCCTTTTCTTTTTTAATATGATTTGGAAAAAGGACTGGAAAAATTAATGAGTAACCGTTTTTTCTTCTACGACGCCGTTATTATGCACCAACAGCGTACCCTGCAGGTATTTTTCATCATGTTGTGATGCATCAAGGCCCTCATCTTCTTCTGCCTGTGTAACCCTCATTGGCAAAATCAGGTTAATGACTTTGAAAAGGATAAACGATACAACAAAGCTATAAGTAACTGCTATTAACATACCTACAAGCTGTATCGGAAATTGAGTTGGAAATAATGCTGTTTCTCCGGGTTTCACCATACTGAAAACACCTGTAAGCAACATACCGGTTATCCCACCTAAACCATGGCATGCAAATACATCAAGAGGATCATCCAATTTGGTTTTGTGTTTCAGGAACTCAGCCACCAGGTTAGAAACAATGGCTGCTATAAAACCTATAAATAAAGCTTGCGGAACTCCTACAAAACCGGCAGCCGGAGTTACAGCTACTAAACCCACTACTGCGCCAATACAGAATCCAAGTACTGAAGGTTTTTTTCCACGAATTACATCCAGGAACATCCAGGATAAACCAGCAGCAGCAGCGGCAGTATTCGTTGTTGCAAAGGCATAAACGCCTAAAGAACCGGCGCCCACAGCACTACCGGCATTAAAGCCAAACCAGCCAAACCATAGTAAACCTGTTCCGATTAAAACATACGGAATATTAGCCGGACTATGGGTGCCAATTGATTTTCTTGGTTTTAACACCAACGCACCAGCCAATGCGGCCATACCTGCGGAAATGTGTACCACTGTACCTCCGGCAAAGTCCTGTACACCCCATTTAAACATTAAGCCGTCGGGATGCCAGGCCATGTGAGCAAGAGGAGCATACACAAGAGCGCCAAATAATACGATAAATAATGTGTAAGAGCTGAAACGGATACGCTCAGCAACCGCACCTACAACGAGGCCCGGGGTAATAATGGCAAACATCAATTGAAAGAAAGCGAATAAAGGCAGAGGAATCGTAGCCGCCAGGGGCCATGGCTCACCTTCCATTACACCTTTGAAGAACAAGAATGTGGATGGATCTCCGATAAAACCACCAATTGATTTTCCAAAACAAAGGCTGAATTGAATCACAATCCAGAAAACAGAAATAATACCGGCAGAAACGGTACTCTTAATCATGGTTGACAGAACGTTTTTACGTCCTACCATACCACCATAAAAGAACGCTAAGGCAGGTGTCATCAAAAAAACGAATGCACAGGATACAAGCATCCAGGCAATATCGCCACTGTTGTAAACGTATTTTGGCGTTTTTCCATCATCGCCTAATACAGATGCAGGATCAAAAGAGGCTGCAGGAGTAATAAAAATTGCAGCTACTGCGACTCCCAGTAATACCAGGAAGGGCGCCACTTGTTTCACTGTTGTTTTACTCATAATCAGAACGTGGGGTTTTAGTTATTAAATAAAAATTTAATGCTGCAATCGTTTAACTAAATTATGGTATTGTTATCATAAATGACAAAACAGTTTATTTTTTTTTGGAAAATGTTCAAAAAACGGTTGTTAGTGTTAGCATTCGTTAATAGTGTAATTAATTATAATGTGTGAGTATTACATAAAACCCCTGCCTTTATTAATAATGCAGGAATTCTTAAGAATGTATGGGAAGCTTTAAGCGGAAAAGGAATTATAGTAATCAGCGGGCCTTCAGGAGACCATTTGCAATGAAGAATCCTTTGTCTCCAATATTGATGAACTGTTATTTAAGAATTCATCCACTTTCCGGGCGCACTCTCTTCCTTCGCTAATGGCCCAGACAACAAGGCTCTGCCCCCGGCGCATATCGCCGGCTGCAAATACTTTAGGGAGATTGGTATGATAATCTTTTTCAGATGCTTTTACATTTCCCCTGCCATCGAGTTCTACACCCAGTTCTTCTATTAATCCAATATGCTGCGGATGTACAAACCCCATTGCCAGGAGCGCCAGGTCGCAGGGGATTTGCCTTTCACTGTCTTTTACTTCTACAAACTGTGCGGCTCTCCCATCTACGATCTTCCACTCAAGGTCAACTATTTTAAGCGCTTTAAGATTCCCTTTTTGATTACCTATGAATTCTTTGGTAGCAACAGCCCATTGTCTCTCGCATCCTTCTTCGTGTGACGAAGTTGTTTTCATCAGCATAGGGTAGGTAGGCCAGGGCATGAAAGGTGTCCTGTCATCCGGGGGCTTTGGTAATAACTCGAACTGGGTTACGGATTTAGCGCCATGCCTGTTAGAAGTACCGACACAATCAGAGCCAGTATCACCACCGCCAATCACTACTACATTTTTACCTTTGGCTATTACTTCTTCTTTTAAAACATTACTTTCTATACCGGCATTGGCAAAAGGATCTTTGCCCGCCACTCTTTTATTATTCTGTTTCAAAAAATCCATGGCAAAATGAACTCCGTTCAACTCCCTGCCCGGGATAAATAAATTTCTTGCTGCAGTAGAACCACCGGTAAGCACAATCGCATTAAATTCCCTGAGAAGATCGTTGATACTGACATTTACACCTACGTTAGCGAGACACTTAAACGTCACTCCCTCTTCTTCCATTAAAGCAATCCTTCTGTCCACCACCCATTTCTCTAATTTAAAATCAGGTATGCCGTAACGCAGCAAACCACCCGGTGCATCATCTCTTTCATATACAGTTACTATATGACCGGCATAATTCAATTGGGCGGCAGCAGCCATACCTGCCGGACCAGAACCTACCACAGCTACTTTTTTACCTGAACGAAGATTGGGTTTCCGTGGTTTTACAAAGCCCTTATCAAAAGCGATCTCAATAATATGTTTTTCAATTTCTTCAATAGCTACCGGCGGCTGGTTGATACCAAGCACACAGGATGATTCGCAGGGGGCGGGGCAGATACGCCCGGTGAATTCCGGGAAGTTATTAGTAGAGTTTAAAATATCATACGCTTCTTTCCAGTCTTTGCGGTAAACAGCGTCATTGAATTCAGGAATGATATTGCCCAGCGGACAACCATGGTGACAAAAGGGTACGCCACAGTCCATACATCTTGCTGACTGCTGATTCAGTTTTTCGTCTGAATATTTTTCAACAAACTCATGGTAATCTTTGCGTCTTTCTTCCACAGGCTTCTTGCCCGGAAGTTCCCTTGTAAATTCTATAAATCCTGTTGGTTTACCCATGACTTAGTTTATAGTTTTTTAGTTTATTATTTTGGTCGCCGGCCCCGGTTGTTACTGGAATACAAGTTTCGTCTTTCGGTGTAATGCTTCAATCAACGGTTTGATCCTTATTGCGCTGAATTGACGTATTATCTTTTTACCTCTGCGCCTGCTTTTTTATGAACCAGGGCTTTTTTATAATCCTTCGGAAATACCTTGACAAAATTCTTCAACTGGTTATCAAAATCGTCCAGTATGAATTTTGCCACCGTACTGCCTGTATGTTCAAAATGTGTTTGTATCATCGTGAACAATTCATTTTTATCAGCAAGATCACATTCATCGAGGTCCACCATCTCCGTATTGCAGTTCTCACTGAACTTTCCTTTTACATCATACACATACGCAATACCGCCGCTCATACCAGCCGCGAAATTTCTTCCCGCATCGCCAAGGATGATGGCCCTGCCACCCGTCATGTATTCACAACCATGATCACCTACTCCTTCCACTACTACATTAGCCCCTGAGTTACGAACACAAAAACGTTCTCCCGCTTTACCACGAACAAATGCTTCACCGGATGTAGCCCCATAGAACGCTACATTACCAATGATGCTGTTTTCTTCTGGCACAAACAAAGCGTTCTTTGGCGGATAAATGATCAGCTTTGAACCGCTTAACCCTTTTCCAAAATAATCATTGGCGTCACCTTCCAGTTCCAGTGTTATTCCCTTATTAGTAAAGGCGCCAAAGCTCTGGCCCGCTGTACCAGTAAAATTGAAATGAATAGTATTATCAGGAAGACCAGCAGATTTATATTTTTTTGTCACTTCATTAGATAAAATAGTCCCTGCTGTCCTGTCTGTATTTTTTATTTCAAAAGAAGCCCTGGCAGGTTTTTGGTTTTCAATAGCTGGTTTCGCTGCTTCTAATAACTGCCAGTCCAATACATTGGCAATGCCATGATCCTGTTCTTCCATGCAATACAAGCCTGTAAATTCAGAAGCCGGTTCTTTATATAAGATAGCGGACAGATCCAGTTTACTGTATTTCCAGTGTTTGATATTATCCCTCATTTCAAGATTATCCGCCTGGCCTACCATTTCATTTACTGTTTTGAAACCAAGCTCCGCCATGATCTCCCTTAGTTCCTGTACAATGAATTTGAAAAAGTTGACAACATGATCAGCATCACCGGTGAACCTTTTTCTTAATTCAGGATCTTGTGTGGCTACACCAACAGGGCAGGTATTCATGTGGCATTTGCGCATCATGATACAACCTTCTACGATCAATGCAGCTGTTGCTATTCCCCATTCTTCCGCTCCAAGTAATGCAGCAATGGCAATATCACGCCCGGTCTTCATTTGTCCATCGGCCTGTACTACTACCCGGCTGCGTAATTTATTTTTAACCAGGGTCTGATGCGTTTCTGCCAAACCAAGTTCCCAGGGAAGACCGGCATGTTTGATTGAGCTGATAGGAGAAGCGCCTGTTCCGCCATCATGTCCCGCTATTAATACAACATCAGCTTTTGCTTTGGTAACGCCGGTTGCAATAGTTCCAACACCAGCTTTACTAACCAGCTTTACACTGATGCGTGCATTACGATTGGCATTCTTCAGATCAAATATTAACTGGGCCAGGTCTTCAATAGAATAAATATCATGATGGGGTGGCGGAGATATTAGCCCTACACCTGGTGTAGCATGACGAACCCTTCCGATCCAGTCATCTACTTTATGACCGGGTAGCTGGCCACCTTCACCAGGCTTTGCGCCCTGTGCCATTTTTATCTGCAATTCATCAGCTTCCGTGAGATATAAACTTGTTACACCAAATCTCGCACTCGCTACCTGCTTGATAGCGCTTCTCATGGAATCGCCATTTGCCAGCTTTTCATATCTTTTTTCATCTTCACCACCTTCACCGGTATTGCTTTTAGCGCCAAGACGGTTCATGGCAATAGCCAATGTAGTATGTGCTTCCCAGGAGATGGAACCAAAACTCATGGCACCTGTAGCAAAGCGTTTGTACATATTCTCTGCGGGTTCTACTTCATCAATTGAAATAGCAGGCCTGTTAGTCTTGAATTGAAATAAGCTGCGGAGCGTGCAGGCTTTCTCGCTCTGATCATTTACCAGCTTTGAATATTTTTTGAATGTGCTGTAATCATTTTTCTTTGTTGCATCCTGTAACAGGTGAATGGTCTGTGGATTGAACAGATGAAATTCTCCCTTTCTTTTCCATTGGTAAACACCACCTGCGGGTAAACGATCAACAGGAATATCTTTTCTGCTAAATGAAAATAAATGTTTGGCTAATGTTTCCCTGGCTATTTCATCAAGCCCCATCCCTTCAATACGTGAAGTGGCGCCGGTAAAATATTTTTCCACGACATCCTTGTTCAATCCAAGTATTTCGAATATCTGCGCGCCCTGGTAAGATTGCAAAGTGGAGATACCCATTTTGGAAAATACTTTCAGCAATCCATCATTGACGGCCTTGATATAATTTTTCTTCAGTTGATCTTCATGCAATTCAGTTTTCAGTTTTCCCATTTCTTTCATATCCCTGATAGAAGATAATGCGAGATAGGGATTAATGGCGGTGGCGCCAAAGCCAATGAGACAGGCGAAATGATGTACTTCCCATACATCAGCCGCTTCTACAATAACACCCACCTGCCCACGCATTCCTTTGCGGATAAGATGGTGGTGAATGGCAGCGGTTGCTAATAAAGAAGGTATCGGTGCATGGTCTGAGTCAATAGCACGGTCCTGTAATATCAATACTTTAAAACCATCTTCCACGGCATCTACCGCATAACGGCAAATACGATCCAGTGCTGCTTTCATAGAACCCGCTTTACCATCAGCCCTGAAATAACACTGCAATGTCTTTGCCTGGAAAAGACCGGTATCAATACTCCTGATCTTTTCCAGTTCATGATTGGAAAGTATCGGCTGCTTTAATGCTACACTATGACAGGTAAGCGAATCTTCTACAAGCAGGTTGCCATTATTGCCTACAAAACTTGCCAGCGACATGACTAATCTTTCACGAATCGGGTCAATAGGCGGATTAGTAACCTGTGCGAATAATTGTTTGAAATAAGAACTTAAATGCTGCGGCTGATCACTTAAGACTGCGAGTGGCGTATCAGTACCCATAGAACCAATCGGTTCTTTGCCATCCAGCGCCATCGGCGCAATGATGTTTTCCAGGTCTTCAGTGGAATAGCCAAATGCTTTCTGGTATTTGAATACCTGCTCATGCTCCAGGTGGGTGAAGGTGATCCTTGGTTCAGGCAGTTCTTCTAATCGTATCTTATATTTATTCAGCCATTCCGCATAAGGCTTTTGCGAGCATATTTGATTTTTCAATTCCTGGTCACTGATGATCTTTCCCTGCTCCATATCCACCACAAACATTTTACCGGGTTGCAACCTTCCTTTTTCTTTGATGGTAGATGGATCAACAGGTAAAACACCCGTTTCTGATGCCATGATCACACGATCATCAGTAGTGACACAATATCTTGATGGTCGTAAACCATTTCTGTCTAAGGTGGCGCCAATTATTTTTCCATCAGTAAAAGAAATGGAAGCAGGGCCATCCCATGGTTCCATGAAAGATGAATGAAATTCATAAAATGCTTTCTTTACGGGATCCATCTGGTCATTGCCATCCCATGCTTCAGGTATCAGCATCATCATTACATGGGGTAATGAACGTCCGCATAGTGCAAGGAGTTCAATAACATTATCCAGGCATGCCGAATCACTTTGTCCCGGTGTTATTGCCGGTAATAACATCTCCATTTCTTCTTTGCTGAAATAGGGAGAAGTAAAACCTTTCTCACTTGTCTTTAACCAGTTGAGGTTTCCCTGCAACGTGTTGATCTCCCCGTTATGAGCAATAAAACGGAATGGTTGCGCCAGCTTCCAGGATGGAAATGTATTAGTGGCAAAGCGTGAGTGTACTAATCCGAATGCACTAACCACTCTTTTATTACTGAGGTCAGGAAAATAACCGCGGACCTGCAGACTGGTAAGCTGTCCTTTATAAACAATTACTTTATAGGAAAGTGATGCGATGTAAAAACCGATGGCATCTTTTTTTACTGTTTGATTGATCGTATGCGCTGCATAATTGCGAAGAACAAATAATTTTCTTTCGAATTCATCCGGGTTGGAGATATGATCGGGACAGGCGATGAATACATGCTCTATCTCCGGTTCTACTGTTAATGCTGTATAGCCGATACCTTCCTGGTTGACCGGCACTTTACGGTACGCCAGTATCTCGAGGCCTAATTTCTCCGCGGAACGGTTGAAGATGTCCCGGCTTTCTTCTCTCAATCGTATTTCTTTCGGGAAAAAGACAACGCCTACTCCATACTTGCCAAAAGAGGGTAAGTGAACGCCAAGCTTCTGGCATTCATCAAAGAAAAATTCATGCGGCATTTGTATCATAATGCCGGCTCCGTCGCCTGAATTGTTTTCACAACCGCAGGCGCCCCGGTGTTCCATATTTTCCAATACGGTCAGTGCATCAGAAATGATCGGGTGAGATTTACTGCCTTTGATATTAGCTACAAACCCAATACCACAGGCATCATGCTCAAAGGAAGGATCATATAAACCGGTGTTGCTCGCCATGTGCAATTATCATTTGAATGAGTAATAAAAATATTAGTATCAACCGTGATAGTCCGGTGTCCTGGCAAGCAAGCCAATTTACTAAATTTTGGTGGCTTTCAGGGATATTGAGATTACTATTTTTCCCACATCCATCTAACACTTTCTCATCCTCCAGGGGTAAGACTTTATCATTTTCCGGTGCTGATTACACGAGGTAACCGAACAGCGTATCATTCTTATTCAGTTCAGTATAATTGATCTTATACGACTGCATTTTTAGCACGAGTAATTCATAATCTTTTTTCGACTGCAGTTCAACGCCTACCAATGCGGGGCCATTCTCTTTATTCGTCTTTTGCATGTATTCAAAACGAGTGATATCATCTGTTGGCCCAAGTACATTATTGACGAATTCTTTCAAAGCGCCGGGTCGCTGTGCAAAATTGATCAGGAAATAATGTTTCAACCCTTCATACTGCAACGACCGTTCTTTTATTTCCTGCATCCTGTCAATGTCATTATTGCTTCCGCTAACAATGCAAACGATATTTTTCCCTTTTATATCATCAGCAAAATCATCTAATGCAGCAATAGATAATGCCCCTGCCGGTTCCACCACTATGGCATCTTCGTTATAGAGTTTCAGAATCGTCGTACATACTTTTCCTTCAGGAACTAACCGCATATCATCCAGTACGTCTTTGCAGATAGAAAACGTAAGATCACCCACTCTTTTTACGGCAGCGCCATCTACAAAGCGATCTATGCTTTCCAGTCGTACAGGGTGGCCTGCTTTCAGCGCTTCATACATGGAAGGCGCCCCTTCCGGTTCCAGGCCAATGATCTTTGTCTTCGGCGAAAATATTTTAAAATAAGAGCCCACACCGGCACTCAGTCCACCGCCGCCTACCGGGATAAATACATAATCAATAACCGGTTTATCCGCAAGTATCTCCACCGCCACTGTTCCCTGCCCTTCAATAATACGATAATCATCGAAAGGAGGGATAAAGGTCATTGCGTTTTCTTCCGTGTATTGTTTGGCGGCGATTGAACAATCATCATACGTATCGCCGATAAGCCTGATCTCAATATTGGTGTCGCCAAACATTTTTGTCTGGTTCACTTTTTGTTTGGGCGTAATGATCGGCATAAAAACAACGCCTTTTACTCCCAGTCTTTTACAACTGTAAGCAAAACCCTGTGCATGGTTACCGGCACTGGCGCAAACGACTCCTTTCTGGAGTTGTTCTTTTGGTAAACTGCTCATCATATTATACGCACCGCGCAATTTGTATGAACGCACCACCTGCAGGTCTTCCCTTTTCAAATACACATTGCATTGGTATTTGCGGGAAAGGTTTGCGTTCAACTGAAGAGGCGTTCTGTTCACAATTCCTTGTAAACGTTCTGCCGCTTCAGCAAAATGCAAAACCTCCCCTAAATCCCCTCCCAAGGAGGGGACTTGAGGAACATGCTTTACAGTATCAGCTATTTTATTTGGCGCTACCTTGTCCATACTCATTATCTCTACTAAATTTATCGAAGGATCTTTTTTGAATTAAGTTTTTATCCAACTGATTCTTCCTTTAACGCCTGCTTCCTGAATACTTCTTTGGTAGAAGAAGTGGCGTCGCCGGCAATAGCGGGTTTTTGATTTTCCGGTCTCAGGCTTCTTACTGTTTTACCTGTTTGCCACAATTCGCTTTCACGCAGTTCTTTTAATTCTTCTTCTAATTTTTCACGGTAATCAGCCTTGCTGTTACTGTCAATAGAACGTTGTGATTCTTTACCTGTAGCTACACTTTCATATAATTCTTTGAATACAGGAGCTGTGGCATCACGGAATTTTTTCCACCAGTCCAATGCGCCGCGTTGTGCAGTAGTAGAGCAGTTGCCATACATCCAGTCCATACCATTCTCTGCTACCAGTGGCATCAGTGATTGCGTCAATTCTTCTACTGTTTCGTTAAAAGCTTCAGAAGGGGAGTGGCCTTTATCCCTCAGCACCTGGTATTGCGCCGCAAAAATTCCCTGGATAGCACCCATCAATGTGCCCCTTTCACCGGTGAGATCACTATAAACTTCTTTTTTGAAATCTGTTTCAAATAAATAGCCACTGCCTACAGCTATACCTAATGCGGCTACTCTTTCAAAGGCTTTACCGGTTGCATCCTGGAAAATAGCATAAGAGCTATTCAATCCACGGCCCTGCAAAAACATTCGGCGTAATGAAGTACCCGAACCTTTTGGAGCCACTAAGAATACATCCACATCTTTCGGGGGAACGATACCTGTTTGTTCATTGAAGGTGATACCGAAACCATGAGAAAAATATAATGCTTTACCCGGTGTCAGGTGTTTTTTAACTGTTGGCCACAATGCTATTTGCGCCGCATCGCTTAACAAATAACAGATGATAGTTCCCCGCTGCAGCGCTTCTTCAATTTCAAACAATGTTTCACCGGGTACAAAACCATCACGAATGGCTTTATCCCAGGTTTTTGAATCTTTCCGCTGACCCACAATGACATTAATCCCATTATCTCTTTGGTTTAATGCCTGGCCGGGTCCCTGCACCCCGTAGCCAATGACGGCTACTGTTTCATTTTTCAACACCTGCTGCGCTTTACTGAGCGGAAATTCTTCCCTTGTTACTACGTTTTCTTCGGTGCCACCGAAATTTAGCTTTGCCATGTTATTTGTTTTTAGTTTTTAAGGTCATTTGTTTACGAGATATATTGTACCGCATCCTCCCGGTATAATTTATAGTAAAGCTTTTAGTTACTGTTCCATAGCGATTGAACCAGCTTTGCACAATCCTCTAAAAACGCAGCGTCTTTTTCACTGAATGCATTTTTAGTTTCACTTTCAGCATCTATTGTCCCCACTATTTCCTGTCCGCCTGCAGCAAACACCGGAACTATTATTTCCGACTGCGTGTTGGTGAATGTTAGCAGGTAATCCTCATCCTTCGTTATATCATTCACTATCACTGTTTGTTTCTTCATTACAGCCCTTCCATTTAGCCCTTTATCTTTTGGAAAAGCTGTAAAAGCGGGTTCGCTCTTTCCCGAACAGGAAATAATAGTTATCTCCTTTTCTTTTACATCATATAATCCAACCCATGCGTACTTTCCGGCAGTACGAATTTTATCAGCGACCAGTTTTGCTTTTTCCTGCCGCTTACGATCCTGCTCCAGGATCTCAGAAAAAGATAAGTGTTCCATTTTATGACGGTTTTGGTTTATCTTATTCTGGCTGCAATCGTTATTATAAATTCTAATGGCTACATCGAAAACACTTTTTCATTCTCATTCAGGAATTCGTTCTCTGATGCATCTTCACCCGGTTCACGGTTTTCAAACTCTTTCAGTTTTTCATGGAACCCGTCACTGTCTTTAATAATGGCCACTCTTGCACTGCGAACAAACTCTATCAATCCATAAGGTTCCAGCACTTTGATCAGGTTGTCTGTCTCTTCCCTGTGCCCGGTTACTTCAAACACAGTATAGTCTTTACGGATCACTATGGCTTTTGCCCCATATTCTCGTAATAGCCTTTCCACTTTTACTTCTTCTGCTATAATATCGGTGGGTACTTTGTATAGAGCCAGTTCCTGCCATACGATCTCCTCCTGTGTATTGTAATAGGCTTTCAATACTTCCACCTGTTTTTCAATCTGGCGGCATAACTTTCTTACAACATCTTCTGTTTCGTTGATCACAATGGTAAAACGATGAACACTTTCCACTTCAGATGGCGAAGTATTCAGGCTTTCGATATTGATCTTTCTCCTGGAGAAGATGATGGCAATGCGGTTCAGCAAACCGATCTGGTTTTCTGTATAAACCGTAATTGTATATTCCTGTTTTGTCATAAAATCGTTTAAAAAATCCGTTTATAATGTTCAACTACCGGGAATGGCTCATAAAAATGATGCAACAATTTTTTCCATTCCTTATATCCCGCGCTTTCCCTGAAACCCACTGTGTGATCTTCTATTGTATTCCAGCGAACGGTCAATAAATATTTATCATCCTGTTCCAGGCATTGCAGCAATTCGTGTTGTATATATCCTCTTGCAGCTTCCATTATCGGTTGTGCATTGGCAAAAGCTTCTTCGAATGCTGCTGATTGTCCTTTCCTGATCGTTAAAAGAGCTATTTCTGTTATCATTTTTATTTTTCTAACAACTTTCTAATGTCACCCCTTCGGGGTTTTGGCCTCATTCTATTTTCCTATCTCTATATTAATACCACCTTTTCGAGGTTTTTGCCGAATAGAATTTATTTCTTTAAAGAACTTTACAAATTCAAAAACCTATTCGGCCTAAGTCCTCCCTTTAGTGGGGCAGAGGGTTTGGCTCACAAATCCTCCTTGCACAAAATAATCTCCGCTACACCACGTCCCTGTGGTACCATCGGGAATACATTATTTTCTTTGCCTACCATTATCTCCAGTAAAAAACTGCCGTCATTGTCCAGCATTTCTTTCAAAGAATTTTTTACATCTTCTCTTTTCGAAACGCTTTTACCGGGAATATGAAAACCTTTGGCTACCTGTACAAAGTCGGGGCTAGTAATATCAACAAACGAATATCTTTTTTCATGGAAGAGCTGCTGCCACTGGCGCACCATTCCAAGAAACTGGTTATTAAGAATGATGATCTTTACATTGGGTTTGAACTGCATGATAGTTCCAAGTTCCTGTAATGTCATTTGAAAACCACCATCTCCGATAATGGCAATCGTTGTTCTTGTTGGATCGCCATACGCTGCCCCGATAGCTGCAGGAAGGGCATAACCCATTGTTCCCAAACCACCGCTGGTGATATTGCTTTTTGTAGTATTGAATTTTGCATAGCGGCAGGCTACCATCTGGTGCTGCCCTACATCTGTTACAATGATCGCATCACCTTTTGTCAATTCATTCAGTTCTTTTATCACTTCACCCATCGTCAGTATATCGGTAGTGGGATTTAGCTCTTCATGAATTACTTTTTCATCTTCCTGTTGTTGAAAATCTTTGAAGCGTTGCAGCCATTGCGGATAAAGTTTTTGTTCTACCAGTTCAGTAAGCAGCGGCAATGTTTCTTTGCAATCACCCCAAACAGGAACAGTTGATTTTACATTTTTATCAATTTCGGACGGATCTATGTCAAGGTGAATGACCTTCGCCTGTTTGGCATATTTATCCAAACGACCGGTCACACGATCATCGAAGCGCATACCTACAGCGATCAGTACATCACATTCATTGGTCAATACATTCGGACCGTAGTTGCCATGCATACCCAGCATACCAACTCCCAAAGGATGATCGGTTGGTATAGCGCTCATGCCGAGAATAGTCCATGCGGCAGGGATACCTGATTTTTCAATAAATTTTAAAAATTCTTTTTCGGCATTGCCTAATATCACACCTTGCCCGAAGATCACAAACGGTTTTTCGGCAGCATTGATCAGCCTGGCAGCTTCTTCCACATATTTTTTTCTTACAATAGGCTTGGGGCGATAGCTGCGGATATGGTCACATTTTTTATAGCCATCATAAGCGAATTGCTGGAGTTGTGCATTTTTGGTAATATCAATCAATACTGGTCCGGGTCTTCCGCTTTTTGCTATATAAAATGCTTTGGCTAAAACAGAAGGTATCTCTGTTGCATCCGTCACCTGGTAGTTCCATTTGGTAATGGGCGTAGTGATATTGATAACATCAGTTTCCTGGAAAGCATCTGTACCCAATAAATGGGCGAACACCTGGCCGGTGATACATACAACGGGAGTGGAATCAATCATGGCATCGGCCAAACCCGTCACCAAATTTGTTGCACTCGGTCCACTGGTTGCAAACACAACACCAACATTACCGGATGTTCTCGCATACCCCTGTGCGGCATGTATAGCTCCCTGCTCATGACGAACAAGGATATGTTGCAATTTTTCACTGTAATCGTACAGCGCATCGTAGATTGGCATGATGGCGCCGCCCGGATAACCAAAGATGGTTTCCACACCTTCAGCAATAAAAGCTTCCAGTACGGCAACGGAACCAGAAACAGAAACCGGCGTTGTTGGTATTTCTTTCTTGGCTACTTTTTCTTTTATGGTAAGTGTTTCCATGATTATTTTTTTTTGCTCCAGAAATAAGTTGATATATCTGTTGACTTTACATCAGTAAAACCAGTTTGCCTCAGCATTGTAACTATTTGTCCCCGGTGATAAGTGGAATGATTAAACACGTGGGAAAATATCTGGTAATGCTGTAATTCATATGTATTACCATCCGGGCGTCTAAAGCTTACACTATCCTGCATTTTTGTTTCATCAAAATTTTCTACGAATGATTGTAAACCTGCTGTTGAATCCTTCCATGCATCCTGAACTTCTTTTTTACCGCCTTTGATTATATTGGTTAGCCAGCGCGGCTCAGCCAACTTATTTAATCTCTCCAGCCAAATAGTTTCAGCAGCAGCTGTATGCAAAGCTGTTTCTTCGATGCTTTTAAAACTGCTGACTATGGGTTGTTCCCATTGTTCAACTGTTATCTTGTCAAACCAGGAATGAACCATATCGTTTGCCCAGGTATTATATTCAGCTAATGTTATAAAATAACTCTTTGTCATTGTATAATTATCTTACAATTCATCCGTTACGCAACCTTCACTTGCATCTTTTACCTGCATCGCATATTTAAATAAAACACCTTTCGTTGCTTTTAGCTTTGGTTGTTTCCATTTCTTTCTCCTTTTCTCAATTTCTTTATCACTTACTTTCAATACCAGCTTATTCTTTTTGATATCTATTTTAATAATGTCATCATCTTTTACTAATGCGATCAAACCGCCATCAAATGCTTCGGGTGTGATATGACCTACAACAAACCCATGTGTGCCACCGCTGAATCTTCCGTCTGTGATCAACGCAACTGACTTTCCCAAGCCTGCACCAATAATAGCAGAAGTTGGCTTCAGCATTTCTGGCATGCCCGGGGCGCCTTTTGGTCCTACATGACGGATCACCACCACATCACCCGGTTGTATCTTTCCTGAATGGATACCTTTTATTAATTCAAACTCACCATCAAACACCCTTGCCGGTCCTTCAAATTTTTCTCCTTCTTTGCCACTGATCTTTGCCACACTTCCTTTTTCGGCAAGATTGCCATACAGAATTTGCAGGTGCCCCGTTTTCTTTAATGGTTGCTCAAGGGGGTAAATAATTTTCTGTTTGTTAAAGTCCAGTTCAGGAACACCTGCTAAATTTTCTGCTACCGTTTTACCGGTTACTGTCAAACAATTGCCATGAAGTAAACCCTTTTGCAATAAGTATTTCATTACAGCAGGTACACCGCCATGTTCATGCAGGTCCTGCATGAGGTATTTTCCAGAGGGTTTGAAATCCGCTAATACAGGAATTTTATCACTGATGGTTTGAAAATCATCCTGTGTTAATTTAACATCAACGCTTTTTGCCATCGCTATGAGATGTAATACAGCATTGGTGCTGCCACCTAGTACCATGATAACAGTTATGGCGTTATCAAATGCTTTTCTTGTCATGATATCGGATGGCTTAATATCTCTTTCCAGCAACAGGCGAATCGCTTTGCCTGCTGCCGCACATTCTTTTTGTTTGTCTTCACTCAACGCCGGGTTGGAAGAAGAGAAAGGAAGGCTCATGCCCAATGCTTCGATGGCTGCCGCCATGGTATTAGCTGTGTACATACCGCCACAGGCACCCGCGCCGGGGCAGCTATTCATTACGATGCCTTTAAAATCTTCATCATTTAGCTGGCCGGCCATCTTTTTTCCCAATGCTTCAAAAGATGAGATGATGTTCAGCGCCTCACCTTTATAATGACCGGGAGCAATCGTTCCACCGTAAACCATAATAGCAGGGCGGTTCAATCTTCCCATAGCAATTAATGAACCGGGCATATTCTTATCACAACCGGGAACTGCAATTAGTGCATCGTAATATTGTGCGCCGCAAACCGCTTCAATAGAGTCAGCAATGATATCGCGGCTTACCAATGAGTAACGCATACCCTCAGTTCCATTGCTGATACCGTCGCTTACACCGATAGTATTAAAGATCAGGCCCACGAGATCATTATCCCATACACCTTGTTTGATCACTTTAGCAAGTTCATTCAGGTGCATGTTACAGGTATTACCATCATATCCCATGCTCACTACACCTACCTGCGCTTTTTTCAGGTCATTATCCGTTAATCCTATACCATACAACATAGCTTGTGCAGCCGGTTGCGTCGGGTCTTGAGTGATCGTCTTGCTATATTTATTCAGTTCCTTCATGCCAGTTCTAATGATGGTTTATATTCCTTTTCTATTACTCTGTGTTTATATGCGTCCTGTATAATTCTGCTTAATGTTTCCTTCCACGGCCTCGGAAATTTTACATCATCCAAACTTTCCCAACCAATTACTTCTGCTGCTGTACCGCAATAAAAAACAGCATCAGCCTGTTTCAATTCATCCGCAGTAAATAATTTTTCTTCTAGCGGGATGCCAAGTTCTTCACATATTTCTAAAACAGTTGCCCGTGTTATGCCCGCTAAGATATTTCCCAATGATGGAGTGAAAAGTTTTCCATCTTTTTCATAAAATACATTAGCGCCGGGGCCTTCTGCAACATGACCATTCATATCAAGCAGCAATGCTTCATCAAATCCTTTTCCTTTTGCTTCCTGGCTTGCGAGAATTGAATTCACATAATGGCCTGTTGCTTTAGCATGAATTTTAAACGCTTTTGGATTGGGGCGTTCAAATGAACTCATCACTATCCTTAATAACTTATCTCCAAGGAAAGGTTGCATTTCCCATACTTCAATAGTGATGAACGATTCATTGTTCTTTACAAAACTCATATTGGCCGGTGCATATACAACAGGGCGGATATAGGCATCCTGCAAATTGTTTCTCTTTAATGTTTCGTAAGTAGCAGTGATCAGTTCTTCCGTTGTCCAGTTGTAGGGCATATTCAAAGCATCGGCTGATTGCTGAAGACGATCATAATGCTCAACAGCTTTGAATATTCTTGTTTCCCCATTAACTGTTTTATACGAACGGATACCTTCAAAAACGGAGTAGCCATAATGAAGAGACTGGCTATAGAAATCCATCTTCGCTTCGGCAGCTTTAACAAATTCGCCGTTCAGGAATAAAATTGTTTTATCGTTGTAATATGCCATTTGAGCCGTCTATGATTTTTAGTTCACTTCAAAATTTCAGCCTCTTCGTAAGCCCCTCCTTTGGAGGGGTTTGGGGAGGCCCTAAAAAAACAACCCGCCTTTTTGGAGGCGGGTTGCTGTATATTGTTTGTTTAATTTATACTTATGCACCACCTCCGTTTGAAGAAGATATAATAATGATCACCACAATAATAATTCTGGCTACCAGGGAGATCACATTATATACTTTATTCTTCAACATATAGAGTGTATGCATTGCGAATATACACCCGTCAACCGAAAAAAGAACTACGACAAGCAACTATTTTAAATGATCGTTGACTTTCTCAACTCAATATTCTCTTTCTTCACCGAACCGGGAATTTTTCCTGATACATAATCGCTGATCAGTTCACCGATGGTTGATGTGAAATAAAAGTTTACCGGGTCAATATCTTTTGTCACAAAACTGTTTTGTAATGTCCAGTCCACGGCTTCTCTTACCAGGGTAGCCTCTTTAACCAGGCCAAAATGATCAAGCAGCATCGCAGCAGACAGGACGGAGCCCAGCGGATTAGCAATGTCCTTACCGGCCGCCTGGGGGTAAGAACCATGAATGGGTTCAAACAGCGCATTGCCTTTACCCACGGAAGCGGAAGGCAGCAAGCCCAGTGAACCGCTTATTACACTGGCTTCATCACTGATGATATCGCCAAACATATTTTCCGTAAGTATTACATCAAATTGCCTTGGGTTCAGGATGATCTGCATAGCCGCATTGTCCACAAAAAGAAAATCAACTTTTACATCAGCGTATTGCGGGGCGATCTCCTGCACTACTTTTCTCCAGAGCCTTGATGTTTCCAGTACATTGGCCTTATCAACCAGTGTCAGTTTCTTTCTTCTCTTTTGTGCGGACTGAAAAGCAAGATGAGAGACCCGTTCAATCTCTTCTCTTGTATAAACGCAATCGTCAGAGGCCTGTGTACCTTCAGCGTTGATTTCTTTTTTTCCAAAATAAATTCCACCAGTCAGCTCACGGAAGATGATGAAATCAACACCTTCAATGTTCTTTGTTTTTAACGGGGAAAGATGATGCAATGCGGTGTAAGTAGTAACCGGGCGTATATTGGCAAATAACTGTAATGATTTTCTGAGCTTCAGCAAACCCTGCTCCGGCCTTACTTTGGCAGTGGGGTCGTTATCATATTTTGGATGGCCGATAGCGCCGAATAAAATAGCATCACTGTTAAGGCATGATTCTATCGTTTCATCAGGTAAGGGGTTGCCGGTTTTATCAATAGCGTCAGCGCCCATTAAACAATAAGTATAAGTAAACTCATGGTTAAATGCCTCCGCAATTGCATTAAGTACACGGATAGATTGCCTGGTTACTTCAGGGCCTATTCCATCGCCTTCAATCACTGTAATTTGTTTTTTCATATACACCAAACCCCTAAAGGGGCTTTATAGTTTTAAAATTTAAAAAGTCTTTTCTGTCTCGAATTTGTTTATCTCTTCTTTCATGCTTAACAAATAGTCAATATCATCATAGCCATTCAGCAGGCATGTCTTTTTATAGTTATTAATATCAAAACTTTCCTTTTCCCCTGTTGAAATGATCTTTATATATTGATCCTGTAAACTCACTTCTAATTCAGCTTGCGGATCTTTTTCAATCGCAGTAAATATTTTTTGTAAAAAATCATCACTTACAGTTACCGGTAATAAAAAGTTATTCAGTGAATTGTTTTTAAAAATATCGGCGAAGAAACTGCTCACCACTACATTAAAGCCCGCATCTTTAATGGCCCATGCGGCATGTTCCCGGGAAGAGCCGCAGCCGAAATTTTTGGCCGCTACTAATATTTTCCCTTTATAAATGGGATTATTCAAAGGGAAGTCTTTTTTCGGTTTTGATTCATCATCGTTTTCATAACGCCAGTCACGGAACAGGTTTTTTCCAAAACCATCCCTGCTGGTCGCTTTCAGGAAGCGTGCCGGAATGATCTGGTCTGTGTCCACGTTCTCCATGTTCAGCGGAACGGTAGTTGACCTTATAATATTTATCTGTTTGCTCATTTAAAAAATTAAGAATTTGGAATTATGAGTTATGAATTGCAATTCTTAATTCTAAACTCATAATTCATCATTAATTACTCTTGTAATATTCCCTGATATCGCCTACTTCTCCGGTGATAGCGGCTAATGCTGCCGTTAACGGGCTCGCCAGGAATGTTCTGGCATTTTGTCCCTGTCTTCCTTCAAAGTTTCTGTTAGAAGTAGAAATACAATATTTGCCTGCCGGAATTTTATCTTCATTCATACCCAGGCAGGCGCTGCAGCCGGGCTGGCGAAGTATAAAACCGGCTGCAGCAAATATCTTATCAATGCCTTCTTCAATGGCTTGTTTTTCTACCTGTTTACTTCCCGGAACTATCCATACTTCTACATCATCGGCTTTGTGTTTTCCTTTTACGAAAGATGCGACCATTCTCAGGTCTTCTATGCGGCTATTGGTGCAACTGCCGATAAATACATAGTCCACTTTTTTGCCTATGATATTCACTCCCGGTTGCAACCCCATATAGGCAAGGGATTTTTCAAAAGATGGTTTTTCTTTTTCTTCCACCTCATCCAGGGCGGGAACATGACCGCTTACGCCAATACCCATTCCCGGGTTAGTACCATAAGTGATCATGGGTTCAATATCTTCCGCTTTTATATTTATCTCTTTATCAAATACCGCGTCAGCATCGCTAAAAAGTGTTTTCCAGAATTTCAGCTTTTCATTCCATGCCTCACCCTGCGGAGCGAATTTTCTTCCTTTTATATAGTCAATCGTTGTAGTATCGGGAGCTATCATACCGCAACGGGCGCCCATTTCAATGCTCATATTGCAGATGGTCATTCTTGCTTCCATAGAAAGCGAGCGGATAGCAGATCCGGCAAACTCTACCGCATAACCCGTAGCGCCGCTGGCAGTGATCTGCGCCAGTATATAAAGAACAATGTCTTTACTTACCACACCATCGTTTAGTTTACCATCAATGTTAATGCGCATCAGTTTAGGTTTGCTTTGCATTAAGCATTGTGTAGCCAATACCATTTCTACTTCGCTTGTGCCAATGCCGAAGGCAATATTCCCGAAGGCGCCGTGTGTGGAGGTATGACTGTCGCCGCAAACAATGGTCATACCGGGTTGAGTAATCCCAAGCTCTGGTCCTATCACATGAACAATGCCCTGGTAAGGATGACCAAGACCGTATAATTCGATGCCATGCTCAGCGCAATTCTTCTTTAAGGCATCAACCTGTAGTCTCGATAATTCTTCTTTAATGGGTAAATGCTGGTTCAGTGTAGGTACATTATGATCTGCTGTGGCCACTACCTGCTGCGGACGAAGTACTTTAATACCCCGTTTATTCAAACCATTAAAAGCCTGCGGGCTGGTGACTTCATGTATAAAATGGGTATCAATATAAAATACAGCGGGGCCCCCGTCAATTGTTTTGACAACATGCTTATCCCAGATCTTTTCAAATAATGTTTGTCCCATTCTTGTTTTTTAAAAATAGCACGGCGTAGAAACACCATGCTTTCCAAAACTATCTGCTTAAGAGAAAATTGTTATGTCGTTACGACAATAGTTTCAAAATTTTTTGCCATTACCTGCAGGTCCTCATCATCTATTTCTTTTTTCTTGTCAGCTACCTTTAAAAACTCTGCATATAATACATCAATATCATTCCTGGTAAACTGGTGGCCTAATTTGTGAAAGCGGTGCGCCAATGCCGAACGTCCGCTCCTGGCCGTCAATACTATCTTAGAACCATCAGCACCCACTTCTTCCGGGGCGATGATCTCATAGGTTTGCGCATCTTTCAAAAATCCGTCCTGGTGTATCCCGGATGAATGAGAAAATGCGTTGCTGCCAACGATAGCCTTATTCGCCTGTACGGGCATCCGCATCGTATCGGATACCAGCCTGCTCATTGGATTTAATTGTTGTGTCCTGATATTAGTGTAATAACCAAGTGTATGATGCTGTTTCAATATCATTACCACTTCTTCCAGTGAAGTGTTACCTGCTCTTTCACCAAGACCATTGATCGTACATTCAATCTGCCTTGCACCATTTAATACTCCGGAAATAGAATTGGCTGTCGCCAATCCAAGATCATTATGACAATGGCAACTGATGATAGCTTTGTCAATATTGGGTACATTGTTAACTAAGTAAGCGATCTTTTCTCCATATTGATGTGGCAAACAATAACCGGTAGTATCGGGAATATTAACCACGGTAGCGCCTGCTTTGATGACCGCTTCAATTACCCGGGCCAGGTAATCATTATCGGTACGTCCTGCATCCTCTGCATAAAATTCTACATCATCCACAAAATTCTTCGCCCATTTCACAGCTTGTATAGCTCTTGCTAATATTTCTTCTCTTGTAGCATTGAATTTCGCTTTGATATGCGAATCGGAAGTTCCGATGCCGGTATGGATACGTGGACGAACAGCTCCTTTCAAAGCTGCTGCCGCTGTTTCTATATCTTTTTCCACGGCGCGGCTGAGCCCGCAAACAGACGCATTTTTAATGACTTTCGAGATCTCGTGTACCGAGGCGAAATCGCCAGGAGAGGAGATAGGGAACCCGGCTTCGATTATGTCAACGCCAAGGTCTTCGAGAGCAAGCGCCAATTCGATCTTTTCGCTGGCGTTGAGCTTGCAACCCGGCACCTGCTCACCATCCCGGAGGGTGGTATCAAAGATGTGGATTTTTTTATCGGACATATTTAATTGATATATTGCCGGGTTAGAAAACAGGCGGCTTATTTTTGTAGTGCGTTTTTTCGAATTACTTAAAGGCTGCCCGTGCTTCTAAAAGTACCGGAGTTCAGGGGACTGGTAAAACTAAAATAGCCCTGGTTTTACACGGTTGAAAGCCGTTAGAATCCCCTGAAAACCTTTACTGTAAAGGATTTTAAACAAGACGAATTACGATGCCCAACCGATCAACAGACGCCCTTTTTCAACTGGTAAAATCGCTGGAAAAGTCAGAAAAGCGGAATTTTAAGCTTTTTGTCAAACGGAACTCCGCCAGCGAAGACCTGAAGATCATACAGCTTTTTGACGCCATGGACAAAATGACGGAGTATGATGAGGCGGTTTTGCTAAAGAAAAACAAGTCCATCAGCAAGCAGCAGTTATCGAACATCAAGGCGCATTTATACAAACAAATACTTTCCAGCCTCCGGATCATCAAGGATGAGGATAATATTGATATCCAGTTGCACGAACAGATGGACCATGCCCGGATATTATATAATAAAGGACTGTATCTCCAAAGCCTGAAAGTGCTGGACAGGATGAAAGAGCTGGCAAAAGCCCATAACCAGCTAACTTACCTGCAGCAGGTATTATTTTTTGAAAAAAAGATCGAGGCTTTGTTTATTACCCGGAGTATGCAGAACAGGGCAGATCAGTTGTCGGTGGATTCAGAAGAAGTGAATAACCAGCTCACGTTGGTGACGAAGTTGTCCAGCCTTTCTCTACAATTATACAGCTGGTATATTCAGAATGGCCATGCCCGCAATGCAAAAGATGAGAAAGACCTGAAAGAATATATGGCTGTTCACCTGCCCGAAGAAGCAAAGACAGCTAAAGGTTTTTATGAACGCCTTTATTTGTACCAGAGCTATTGCTGGTACACGTTTATCCGGCAGGATTTTTTGCAGTACTATCGGTACACCCAAAAATGGGTTGACCTGTTTGACCAGCAACCTGCCATGATAGAAGTGGAAACCGGTAACTATATAAAAGGAATGCACAACCTGATGGGGGCACATTTTGACCTGCTGAACCCTAAGAAACTGGAAGAGACCATTGAGGAGTTTGAAAAATTTGCGCATCACAAGGTTGTAGTACAAAATGAAAATAACCGTATTCTTGTTTTTATTTATTTATATACCTCCAAGATCAACCTCAATTTCCTGGAAGGAAGATTTACGGAGGGTTTAAAGCTGGTGCCGCATATAGAGGAAAAGCTAAAGGAATACGAACTGTACCTTGACCGGCACCGGGTGCTTGTATTTTATTATAAGATAGCCTGTTTATATTTTGGGAGCGGCAATAATGAAAAAGCAATTAAATATCTCAGCAAGATCATTAACCAGAAGACGAGCCTGCGTACCGACCTTCAATGTTATGCACGCCTGCTTCACCTGATAGCCCATTACGAGCTGGGTAATTTTGAATTGCTGGAATACCTGACAAAATCAGTTTACCGTTTCATGGCGAAAATGGAAAGCCTGAGCCAGGTAGAAGAAGAAATGTTTAAATTTCTCCGTCATTCTTTTGATATAGGCGCCAAAGCATTGAAACCTGAGTTTGAAAAGCTACTCTCGAAACTGAAACAATACGAAGGAAACCCGCTGGAAACAAGGGCCTTCGCCTACCTGGATGTAATCTCGTGGCTGGAAAGTAAGATCAATGGAGTGAATGTGCAGGATGTGATACGGGAGAAATATAAAAGGAGGAAGAATGTACTGCCGGATGGTGAATAATTTATCTCCCAACAACCCTTTTAACTGTAGTTAAAAATGTCTGCCATTAACTTCCGATAGGTGAATACACATACGGATAGACGGTACAAAACGTATTCATCATTAATCAATTACCACATTCACACATTTCATCCTCCTCATTTATCAATTGGTGAAAGATCCCATTTGATACGGCCTGCAGGTTATTTTTCTTTACATTCAAAACATACAATCATGAAACATGTAATCAAAGGAACCGTATTGGCCATCTTGCTCCTCAGTTTCTGTATGGCGATCATCGCAGTAGTGTAAGAGAAGGAATACTGATTTTTGGTGCAGTAATTAATTATACTCTGCTGTTCTGCGGTGGGTATTTATTCAGATTGCTTCGGCCACCGGGTAGAAGCAATCTATTTCAAGTATCGCTCCGGTGGCCTCGCAAAGACGGAGACCCGGGTGTTGGTATGTACTTGCAGCCATTCGGAGTCTCCGTCTTTGTGAGGCCTGGTGATTGACTATTGAATTGTATGGTTTGTTGAATCAGGCCGAAGTAATCTGGTGGAAAGGTAAGTTGGACAATTCTGTACCTCCGGATTAATGATGAGTAGCTCCTGAAGCAAATGATCTAACAAATGCCTGAAATGATGTAATACTTAACCCGGTTTTTTATTTTTCTTATTG
>JAATGJ010000099.1 GCA_015654695.1 Chitinophagales bacterium
ACCGTGAATATTTAAACAAAAAAATAGAGAGCAACTAAAAAAGCTACTCTCTATACAGGCTGGCTTTTAGCCGCCTAAAAAACAAAAATAAAAAATTTAAATCACTTGGTTCTTAACACAGAATCTTACCGGCATATATTCTTGAATTGACTTTGCTTTTTTCAAACATCATTTCCCGGGGATGAAAACATCCTGTCCAACCGGGTAAAAAAACAGTTGCTATATCAAAATAAAGATTGACATTTATCAAAGGAAAATATACCGCCTTACGAAGTGACTGCTGGTAAGATGAACGCCCCATTCCTTTTTTATTGAAATTACCGGGATAGTGTAATAATAATTTTACCTGTTTTTGAAGTGCCCCATGCTAAAATAAACTTCAACAGCTCCTAAAGGATACAGTTATGAAATACACAAAATCCAACAATAACCAGTTCATTACGGGTTTAAAACTGACGGTAGAAAATTATTTTAGCCATAAGAAGATCAATAAGTATGGCAACCTTGCCATAGCCATTAAAGGAATAATCGTACTGCTTATTTATGCTCTTGCCTATGCAAGTATTTTCAGGCCGGGAGCTTCCACCGCATCGTTGGTAACAGCCTACATCGTTATGGGCATCAGCGGGGTGATGATCGTTTTCAACCTCGTGCATGATGCTTCACACCATGCTATTTCAAAAACAAAATGGATCAATAAAACCGTCTGTTACTTAGGAGACCTTGTAGGAATAAACACCTATATCTGGAATATAAGACATAATATACAACACCATACATTTACCAATGTACTTGGCGGTGATCTTATCATTGAAAACATCCCCCTCATCAGGCTCAGTCCCCACCAGGCGCGAAAAAAATTTCATAAGTACCAGGTATATTACGCCCCGCTATTTTATATGTTCTATTCCTTCTACTGGATGTTCGTCATTGATTTTAAACTTTTTTTGAAAAGAGATATTTGCAACCTGCATAACATCAAACACCCTTTTAAAGAATGGATGATCCTTATTCTTACCAAATCATTCTATATTTTTTATATGCTGGTGGTTCCCTGGCTTTTTACTTCGCTTAGTTTTATAAGCGTAGTGGGCTACTTTTTTATCCTGCACTTTGCCGCAGGGCTTTTATTGTCGTTTGTCGCTGTGCTCGGCCACTTTGTTGATGGCCCTTCATTTCCTGATGCGCCCGATGGATTAATTGAAAATAGCTGGAGCGAACATGAACTGGAAGCCACCATTGATTTCGCACCCCGGTCAAGAATAATCAATTGGATCACGGGCGGTTTAAATACACATGTAGCTCATCATCTGTTTCCCGGTATTTGTCATATTCATTATTACAACCTCACCCGCATCATTGAAGACTATTGCCAACAAAACAACTACCAGTATAATAAAGAATCATTGTCAGGCGGACTTTCTTCCCATTTCAGGTATTTGAAAAAATTATCAAACCCGGTACCATGAGCTACCTGGTCATAGGCGCCGGGCCCTGTGGTTTGGCAGCCGCCAAAGCATTAAAGGATGCTGCTATATTATACGACCATGCGGAGGCTGATAGTAATATAGGAGGGAATTGGCTGCATGGTGTTTATTCTTCGGTTTATACGGATGCCTGTAAAGATGTGATGCAATACCCTGAATGGCCCATGCCCGGTGATTATCCTGATTTTCTGTCGCAGGAACACATGTTAACCTATCTCAATCATTACGCTGATCATTTTGATCTCCGGGAAAAAATAAGATTTAATACTAAAGTTGTCTGGATAGAGGCAATAGAAAATAATCTATGGAAAGTAAGTTTTGAAAACGGGTCATCCAATGTATATGCCGGTGTTATTATATGCAACGGTCATCACTGGGATATGAAATTTGCCGATCTGCAGGGGAATTTCTCCGGAGAATATATTCATTCAAAGCAATACCTCGCCCCGTCACAGTTGCAAAATAAAAGAGTATTGGTAATTGGCACCGGCAACTCTGCCGCGGATATTTCCTGCGAAGCGGCCCGTGTATCCCACTGCTCGGTACTCAGCATGAAAGACAGTCCCTGGATCTTTCCTAAAACCTTTATGGGAGTTCCTTTAGGAAGGATAAAATTGAAAAATGCGCCAGCGTTTTTGCAACCCTTAATGATAAAGCTTTTACTAAAACTAAGTTTTGGCAAACACGCCCTGTACAACCTGCCCCCGCCAGCACACAAGCCATTTGAGAAACATCCTACCGTAAGCGAAGAACTCCCGTATTATTTAAAACATGGCCGCATTACAATAAAACCGGGAATCAGCAGAACTGAAAACAAAACTGTCTGGTTCAACGACGATAGCTCTATGGAATTTGATCTTATCGTTTCAGCAACCGGGTATCACCTGAGCTTTCCTTTTTTACCCGGTGAACTGGTGCGTAAACAAGGTCAAAACCTGCAATGCCTGGGTTATTGCGTTTATCCTGATTATAAAGGTTTATTTTTTCTTGGCTGGCAGCAGGTAAGAGGAGGGATCGGGTCTCTTGCATCCGCGTTCTCCCAAGTAATTATTGATCTTATAAAACTGGAAGAAACAACTAACCGTCCATCCGGGGAAGTGTTGCAATTGATGGGAAACACGGTAAGCAAGACCCATTTGTATGGATCGAAAGATATTTTTAGCTGGATTGCAAAACATCCTTATGCCAGGCTGATCATAAAAGCAAAAAAAGAAAAAGGGGCTCTGCATACCAATAAGCCAACCTGCGCATTTCAACCGGGGAGTTCAGGTATCAGGATGTTTTAAGTCCTGCATTTTCCAAAAGAATACCATTGATAAGAACAGCGCCGGGTCTTGCTAAAAATATTTCTCACCTTTTTATATAACGTGAAAACACCCTGCCCAACAGGGTGAAAAAACCCGTTGCCATTTGAAAAGAAAGTTTGACATTTATCTCACGGATAATTACACGATTTTACAAAGGGCTACTGATTATACCTGATTGAAAGTGTTCAGTAGAGGCTAACTATTGAACCTGGACGGTTACTTTCTAATGGCCTCGTTGGTGGCGTGGCAGAGTATATAACAGTAACTCTTTAGCAAGCATACCAGAAAAAAGAAGGCCGCCCCGTAAGGCGGCTTTCTTTTTTATTGATCATATAGTAAGCGATAGTGAAGCTGTAGAAAAAATGCAAGATCGGATTGTCCTAACAACAATACAAAATGTATAATATCAATCTGCTGATTTTAAATAATCAAATAATTTCATGCCTGCTTCTTATATCATAAATTTGAAGTGTTGTAGGTAACCCTAACTGAAATCTCAAAGAAAAACGAGTAACTAAAAAATAGTGCCGAATAATGAACCCTAATTTGGTAACAACTTTCATGTTATTTATGTCACATCAAAACCTATTATATGGAACAGTTACGGATTATGCAATTCCTGCAATCAAGACAAGTTCAGAAAATCTCAGATGAAGAAAAAAGACATTTGGGTCTGCCACTCTTTCCTGACAATAATCTTTCTGAATTAGGTAATAAGCTAAAAAATGCAAATGCTGATAATAGCAGCTATTCCTCGATAATGGAGAATTATAAAAAGAAAGACAATGGTAAAAATTTAATTACAAACATGGGCCAGGTGAATCAAACCATTGCTTCTCTTTACAAGTGGCTTGATTTTAAAGCAAAGCCGGTAAAATTTACTGACTTTAAACAATTTGTTCAAAGTATTAATTCTGCTAATCAACCCAACCTGGTATCAGAATGGTCCCATTATGCAGACAACTTGCTTCTCGCTATTTATGATAAAAGTTTTGGTACAAAAAAGGCGCTTGATCTGCAATTTTTGATCAGAACCTGTTATATATATAAGTTGTGTATTGATTTTAGTAATACAACACCAGAGGCAAATGGCAATCAAAGACTCCTTAATGACCTGTTGGTTGCTCCTATTCTTTTACCTGGTGGAACAATCCGTAGTCGTTGTATTAGTAATCCTGAAAAAACCATTACAGCTGCTGCAGCTACGTCGGGTTCTTCGAATACTACCGGCGATAAAGATCCCTGCAAATGCGAATGTGATAATAGTTGCCAGCATCCCAGTAAACATTGCATTTGTATAAAAACATATGTAGCTGATCTCTTTATCGTAAAAGAAGAATTGGCAAGATATGAAGAAGGAGATATTGCAGATATTGAAAACATTCTTGCTGGTGAATTAAAAGAAAGAAGACTCCGAAATCTTTACCGGAACGAATCCAGTACCGAAACAGAAAATGAAACAACTACTTCTGAACAAAGGGATCATCAGGTAAATGAAAAGTTCTCTCTTCAATCAGCCGTAAAAAATACGATCGATTCAAAGGTCAATGTGGATGCAGGGGTCACGTCTACATTAAAATATGGAGAAGCCGTCACCATTACACCGCATGCGAACGTGACTTCTGATACAGCTAAATCCAATTCTGAAGATATTGCCCGTTCCTATGCAAAAGATGTTACAGACAGGTCAGTCATTCAAATACAGGAAAAAGTAAGAAAACTGCAGGTAAGTAAGATCATCAATGAGTTTGAAGAGAAAAACAAACATAGTATCAGTAACATAGAACCTGGAGCAAGACATAAGGCTGGAATTTATTATTGGGTAAATAAGGTAACACATGCGCAGGTGTTCAATTATGGAAAGCATATGATGTTTGATGTAATTGTGCCGGAGCCCGCAGCTATTTTTAAAAGGCTATATGAATTAAAAACGGAAAAAAATATTGGTAAAGTAAAGCCAGTAAAACCAACGATAACGACGCAATCAATAAACAGGAATAATTATGGTTTGATACTAAATCAATTTGCAATTTCCGACACGGATGGATGTGAACCACCAGAAGAATTTAAATGGATTCAGGTTGCCTTTCATCAAAACTTGTCAGAACCTGCAGATGAGGAGACTGCCGAGATTCTATCAAATGAATTTAAATCGCCTCCCATACCTCAAGGTTATAAAGCTATATTAATGGAATATGATGTATGCTGTTCCGTAGGGCATCCCAAACTTCAGGTTGGGTCCATAGAAGAAGCTGCTATTTCAGTTAGTGCAGGTGATTACAGTCTTGTTCGATTTAACCAACCAATACTCGATGATACTATGCTAATACCCGGTACTACTAATACAAAGTTCTTCACGCCCCCGACAGCAATAGGCTCAAGAGAAATGAACGGTGAAACAGATGTTATTACAGTTGCTATTGCAGGATTTGCCACGGTTGCAATGGCTGTTACGGGTACTATCAGTATTCAATGCCAGTTAACAAACGAGGCATTTGAAAAATGGCGGTTGAAGATTTATAGCCATGTGATGTCTGATTTCAACAAGAAACTGGAAGCGTATAACCAACTTGAAAATAATGAAACACGACTAGTCCAAATAAAAGGAAGAAATCCTTTCCTGAATCGTGAAATTGAAAGAAATGAATTCAAGCGGCATATCATAGCCATATTGATGTGCAATTATTTTAATGACATTGGCTCTATGATGGAAAGAGTAGCTCCCTGTGGTTACCCCGAAATAAATTTTGAAAAACTGGAAAGAGATGCACCGCTGATCCAGTTCTTCGAGCAGGTATTTGAATGGAACTATATCACTTACTTTTTTTATCATAACATGTGGGCAAGAAAATGCAAATGGCCCGAGTTAATAGATGAAGACTCAGGTGATCCTTTGTTTGATAAATTTTTAATGGCTGGTGCATCCAGAGTGCAGGTGCCAATAAGACCGGGAATGGAAGAAGTGTTTGGATGGTTTCTAAAAACAGGTCAGATATGGGGCGCAAGCGGTATACCGCCTATCCCAGGGGATGATGAATATGTATCAATGATACAGGAACTTAAAGAGTCCAAGCAATGCGACTATAAAGACAGGCCTGGCTCAATAGAAGGGGTGAATGGCAGTACTGTTTTAAAACTTAGTTACAGTGCCTCAGACAGATTATTTTACTGGGATAATATATTGAACCAGGTCAGTGAATTGAATGTAAAGAATGATATAGACCGGGAGATACTTGTCAATTATAAGATCTACCGAATAATTAAGGTTGAGCAAAATGACCCGGCAGATAATACAGTATGGAATATCACTATTGACAGACCTTTTGAAGATACTACTTTATCAAACGTAAGACATGCTGTTGGGTCTCAATTTGTTGGTGCACCTTGGGAGATCATTATTCCATCAAAATTGGTTTATCTCCGAAATGAAACAGATAAATTACCTGTGTACCCATTAAACTGATAAAATATATGGGAAATGAAAATGATTATAGAGATTACAATAAAGCAGGTGCTGGATATGAACATTATAGCTACCCATCTCCACTGTATGCCGTAAAAGACGGGATGAAAGTTGTTGATAAAAATCCATTTAAAAAAGACGGCGAATGGCAAGAC
The DNA here is from genome assembly GCA_015654695.1 of Chitinophagales bacterium. Lineage (GTDB taxonomy): Bacteria > Bacteroidota > Bacteroidia > Chitinophagales > Chitinophagaceae > VBAT01. The sequence continues at coordinate 6,413 of JAATGJ010000099.1, forward strand.
CACTCACATTTGACAATCTCGTTGCATATAATATTAATAGATCCGCGAGGCAATCATGTTAATATTGAAGTTTTGAGCAAAGCAAAAGACAAGGTGAGTGCGGACATAAAAAATACGATTAAATCAAGGGGTTTTGTGAAGTTGCGAATTCCAAATAAGAAGGTGGTAGCCGAAATTGAGGAGACTATCAACGAGCTAAATATAAGGGTTTCAGTGGATACAAAAGATATGAAAGTGTACAACGGGATACTTGATTATCCTGTTTACTTATTACACCACAAAGGTACAGCTAGATCAACAAGCGATAATTTACTGCATATTATTACTGATAAATATGGCTTCAAAAATGATTCCAGTTATGAGCATGCTGACAGTGTATTCCGGGATAACGGATTATGGGAAATGGAGGATTATAATGGAATTACAGTACCAAGCGATACTAACCATCCACAAAAAATATGTTTTATAAAAACAGATATCTTAACCAATTACAGAGGTGATCAAGATGTAGTGCTAGCAAATTTAATAAAGCATGAGTTAGGCCATGCATTTGGTATTCTTAGACATTATAAGGGTAAACAAATAATGAATGACCAAGCAGATATGGGAGATGCTAAATTAGATTTTTCAAAATTAAACAAAGCAGATATTCAACGGGACGTATTTGATAGAATATCTATATATAAATTTCAAAAAAGCATTCAATGAATATTTGGTAGGAGATACCTAAAACTACTCTGGCATTCCGCTTTAAAAAGGATATATTTTAGATTAGACAAAAGGGCAAATATCTCACTGGCAAGTGTCCCGCCAGGATCACTTGATGACAACTGTTAGGAGTGTTCTGATCTTTTTTAATAAGAAAAATAAAACGACAGGGTTGTTATATTTTAGATTGCACCTAAATATCGGTTTTACAAAAACTGTAAATCTTACTCAAACCGGCATCAACATATAAGCTCCATAGTAACTTAACTATTATTTGGTACGTGATACTACTCACCAATGCATCAAATAATGAAAGGAAGTAATAAGTCCTGCATTAAGCCGTTACTGCAATAGTAGCTTTACACCATTACTCCGCCTGTACCCGTAATATGCTTGTGTTTTTCCTGCAGGTTGATCTGACAATTGAAAACTATTACAAATGAATGCTAAATGAGCTTTTATGATGGCCTGGTGAAACCCAGGCAACTGCCACGCCGGTGGGTAAGATTTACGGAGACATACCCGCTTTTTCCCAATGCTTTCGCCATAGCTGGCCTGGTATGGATATGTTTCTTATTGGCACCCATTATCAATGGCGCCGAAAAGCACGGCCATAGTGAAGTGGTAGAAACCATAAGCATGCTCTCAGGCTCGCAAACTGTTGTTGACAAAGCCAACAGCCTGCGGGAGGTGTATCATAGCTGGTTCCCTGCGGAAGTAAGAAATTTTATCGCTCTCCTTTATTCTAACCTTGCCTTATACCTCGTGGTGCCATTTTTATTATTATTGGAATGTTTGTTTCCCTGCAAACCTTCACAACCATTGATCGGCAAAGGTCTTTTGCAGGATAGCATCTGGTATATTGCACTTTTGTCACTCCAGGTCCTTATTTTCTTTCCGCTAAGCCAGTTATTCCAGGAACACCTTTCGTTTCTAACTATCAGCGCGGCGGCAACCTGGCCCGTTTATGTGCAGATCACTGCAGCTATACTGGTGGCTGAGTTTTTAATCTGGTGCAATCATTTTATCAGGCATAAAATTCATACCCTCTGGCTGTTTCATGCTATTCATCACTCGCAGGAAGAACTGAATGTGTTTACCGACGACCGCGGGCATTTTATTGATGAGCTGGTGGGATCACTATTTACCTTTATTCCTTTTTTTGTATTCCAGGTTTCTGATGTTTATGCTATAATGGTAATCGGGATATATATGCCCATACACAATCGTTTCATCCATACCAATATTAAGATCAACCTGGGCTGGCTTGGCTGGATCTTCACTTCACCACAATTTCACCGGGTGCATCATTCTTGTGAGCCAGAACACATTGACAAAAACTTCGGGGTGCATTTAAGTATATTCGATCACCTGTTTGGAACCGCCTGCAAATCCAGGAATGTGTACCCTGCAACGGGTATCGAAGACCCGCAATTCCCCAGGGAACAAAACATCAGGTTACGCCAACTCCCGGGCAATATGATCAAACAAACGATCTATCCTTTTTTACAACTCTTCGAACAATTGCAGGCATCACGTCCCGTTCACTTTTTCCGGGCACGATTTTTTTCCCGCAGAAATGGTAATATTAAATCCTAACAGGATATCTTTATCCGGGCTGAACTTTTTCCAAATACCCTCACAAAGCCACGAATCAGCAGCAAACTGACGACGACTCTGTCAAAACAAAAATAGTAAGTAAACCTTTTTAACCATTATCAAATGACCACCAGAACCAACATTTCAACTATTGTATTCTCCGTGTATATACTGATTGCTTTCTATGTTTTTGGCGGCGGCATAGTAAATTCGCTGGTGTCTTACCGTACATGGCGATGGGGAGGCCCGGATGAATTTCCCAAATTTCACCAGGTTGACAGTTCACTTATTATTCCGCTATTTGTTGTTTTCTTTTTCTTATCCTTCATCCCCCAGGTTTTATTATTTTGGTTTCGGCCGGTGAGCATACCCAAATGGTTGGTGGGGCTGGCATTGCTTTTTAATTTGATTACCCTGGTTTCAACGATAACTATTCAAATCCCTATTCAAACTGAATTGGACGATAAATTTTCTTCCGAATTAATTGAACGGCTTATATCCACTGATATGATCTATAGAAGGATCCCCATGTTTTTACTGGCAATAACAAATTTCATTATGTTATACAAAGTGGTGAAACACTCCAACTCCCGCAATGCATCGAATCATGAGGGATAAAATAAATCCGCTGCAGCGGCAAACTTCCTGTTGACACGTCCAAACATTAAGCGGTTCGCTGGTCTTTTAAACAAACCAAATCAGGTCTTTTAAACAAAGCCCCTCAGTCTCCTGCTAGCTAGTTTTGTCTCAACAAAAACAAATTTTATATGAGACAGAACAATTACAACGGAGCGTTACAGCAACCCATCAATTCCGGGTTTAACGCAACATCCACAGCGACTGATGTGATCAAAGGCATTGACCTTACAGGAAAAATTGCCATCGTAACCGGTGGCAATGCCGGCATCGGTTTGGAAACGACCAAAGTACTGGCAGCCGCAGGAGCAACGGTCATTGTTCCTGCAAGAGATACTAAAAAAGCAAAGAAAAATCTGCAGGGTATTATCAATGTAGAGTTAGAAGCAATGGATTTGATAGACCCTGTATCCATTGATGCATTTGCAGAAAAATTTTTAGCATCGGCCAGGCCGCTTCATTTGCTTATCAACAATGCCGGCATTATGTGGGTGCCGTTGCGCAGGGACAGTCGCGGCATCGAATCACAATTAGCCACCAATTACCTGGCACAGTTTCACCTGGCAGCAAGACTATGGCCCTCACTGAAAAAAGCTAATGGAGCGAGAGTGATCAATGTATCTTCTCATGGCCACCAATTTGCAGCATTTAATTTCGATGACCCGAATTTTCAACATCGTGAATACGAAACCTTGCAGGCTTACGGTCAATCAAAAACAGCCAGCAATTTATTTGCTCTTGAGTTAGACAATCGTGGCAAAGCATTTAATGTAAGGGCTTATTCAGTACACCCGGGCTCTATCGGTGGCACCGAATTAGCGAGAGAAGCTCCCATAGCGCTCTTTCAGCAATTGGGTTTTTATGATGCAGAAGGAAATATTTACCCGGAAGTAGCAGCCTCGCTGAAAACAATTCCACAAGGTGCCGCTACCACAGTATGGTGTGCCACCAGTCCGCTGCTAAACAATGCAGGGGGAGTGTATTGTGAAGATGTCAATATCGCTGAACTGGCTGATGAAAAATCAGGTTCATCAAATACAGGGGGCGTATGCCTTTATTCGCTGGACGAAACCCATGCAAAACGATTGTGGACATTGAGCGAAGAAATGACAGGAATAAGATTCCGCGTGGATGGATCCGTTGTTAAAGAAGGGGCATTTCATAACTTTATCTTGTAATGGAAACAGTAAATGGATACACCTCTATGGATTATACAGCCAAATATATAACGCCGGATATCAAACTGTCCTGCTACGAGGATAAATTCTTTAAATCGGATATCATGTTCGAACATCACATGCTTATATGGTTTATCTCGGGCGAAACAAAGATTGTGCAGGCGGAAGGAACTTATGTTTTCAAAGCAGGGGACAGTTTCTTAATTCCCAGGAACCAACTCGCTACTATTATCAATTATCCCAAAGATGGATTGCCGCATAAAACCGTGGTCATGCACTTGTCCACCACGAGACTAAGAGATTTTTATGCCAATATCAATGTGAAGCCAAAAACATCGCTGTCACCAAAGATCCGTCGTTTCAACAATCACCCTTTACTCGAAAGCTGCCTGGCTTCATTGATACCCTACTTTGAGATGAAAGACATTCCGGAAAACATCGCCTCGTTGAAGATAACAGAAGCCATCAGTATTCTCCGGGCCATTGATAATGATATTGACAATGTACTGGCAAACTTTGAAGAGCCCGGCAAAATTGACCTGGTCAGCTATATGGAAAAGAATTTTATGTTCAACATGTCCATGGAAAAGTTTGGCTACCTGACAGGCAGAAGCATTACTACTTTCAAACGTGACTTTAAAAAAGCTTTTACTACCACGCCGCAAAGATGGCTCACCCAAAAGCGGCTGGAATTAGCACACTACCAGTTTGTAGAAAAGAATAAAAAACCAATTGATGTCTGTTACGAAGTAGGATTTGAAAACCTTTCACATTTCTCTTATGCTTTTAAAAAGCATTTTGGCTACGCACCCACGACATTGCTGGAACAGCAAGCCCGCCAATAAAATAAGGAATGGTTTTTTGTACTACAAAAGAACCTGGGTTATCAGCAAATTCAAATATTTTACGAAAATGATACACACCATAATCACCTATGGCATTCCCGGGCCAGGTCGGCGCATCATTTAATACCGTTACCCCCAGAAGTATTTTTTTCCATTTGTATTTAATCCCGCTATCTTTATTTCTCACAACCACCACAAGCCACCAGTTATGAAGTATTTTTTGATGATCTGCATTTTTGCAGGCATTGCCGCAACCATTCATGCACAAACCCCCGTAGTAAACGCTAAAAAAAGAACGACCGCGATCACCATCAATGGTAATCCCGATGAAAGCGCATGGGAGTTCACCACCAATGTGACCAAAACCATTATCGGCACGCCTAATAATACGGTTAGCTATGCTGTGTTATGGGATAGTCTCTACCTCTATGTCGCGGTGAAAGTAATTGACGCCGCCAAATACAATGATTCAGCCAATCCCTGGGATGATGACGCCGTGGAGTTCTATATTGATGCGGATAACAATGGAGGCACATCGTATGGCGCCAACGACAGGCAGTTCATGAAAGAATGGAACAGCACGGCTATCTGGGAAAAGAACAGTAAAACAACCGGCGTAACTCATGGATGGGCTAATATCACCGGCGGCTATGCTGTAGAAATGCGCATTGCCTGGAGCAATATGGCTATTACTAATCCCGGCCCCGGCTTTACTATTGGCTTTGATGTAGCCAATGATGATGATGATAATGGCGCTGCCCGTGAAAACCAGTTAATGTGGGCAGGGGATGGAGACAACTGGCAATATACCCGCAATTTTGGCGACCTGGTATTAGTCAATGCAGTTACTGACACACAAGCCCCATCAGCGCCGGCTAATCTTACCGCTTCAGCTATCACGCAATCATCACTGGTATTAAACTGGACGGCTTCTGCTGATAATATTGGAGTGACCGGCTATGATATATTCAGGAACGGAACAAAGATCAATACTGCACTGGTGACAACAATCAGCTATAATGTAACCGGTTTATCCGCCGCCACGGCTTACCAGTTTTATGTACAGGCAAAAGATGCAGCCGGTAATACTTCCGCCAGCAGTAGTACGATAAATGTAACAACACCTGATACACAAGCGCCCACTGCGCCAACTAACCTTGCCGCATCAGCCATCACACAAACATCGCTGACAATAAGCTGGACCGCCTCTACAGATAATGTGGGCGTGACGGGTTATGATATTTACCGGGGTGGTATAAAGATCAATGCGTCATTACTGACAGCCACTACATTTAATGTCACCGGTTTAACGGCTGCTACTCCTTACCAGTTCTATGTACAGGCAAAAGATGCAGCAGGCAATACGACCAATAGCGGTACATTAAATGCGACCACTCTTTCACCACCTGATACAGAAGCGCCGGCAGCGCCGGCTAATCTTGCTGCTTCCGGTATCACGCAAAGCACATTAACGCTTGGCTGGGCCGCTGCTACAGATAATATTGGCGTGACAGGTTATGATGTATATCAAAATGGAGTAAAGATCAATACATCAAATGTGGCGACCACTTCTTACAATGTAAGCGGTTTGATCGTATTGACCAGCTATAATTTTTATACAGTAGCTAAAGATGCAGCAGGGAATATATCTGCAGCCAGCAATACTGTAAACGTAACTACACCGGATACACAGGCGCCAACCGCTCCTTCAGGATTAGCATCATCCAATCTTACTGCAACATCCCTTACGCTGAACTGGAATGTTTCAACAGATAATGTAGGAGTAACCGGCTATGATGTATATCAAAACGGGACAAAGATAAATACCGTTGCAGTTACTGCCACCACCTGCAATGTAAGCGGGTTAACGCAGGCGACTTCCTATAGTTTCTATATAAGGGCATCAGACGGAGCAGGCAATGTATCGGGCAACAGCAATACCATCAATGTCACTACCACCGATACACAGGCGCCCACAGCCCCGGCAGGATTAACATCATCTAATCTCACGTCTGCATCGCTGACATTAAGCTGGACGGCTTCCTCTGATAATATGGGCGTGACGGGTTATGATGTATATCAAAATGGAATAAAGATCAATACCTCAAATGTGACAACAGTTTCTTATAACGTAAGCGGTTTGATCGTTTTGACCAGCTATAATTTTTATGTAGTGGCTAAAGATGCAGCAGGTAATATATCCGCAGCCAGTAATACCATTACTATAACTACACCTGATACACAGGCGCCAACTGCCCCGGCAGGTTTGGCATCATCCAACCTTACTGCAACATCCCTTACGCTGAACTGGAATGTTTCAACAGATAATGTGGGAGTAACTGGCTATGATGTATATCAAAACGGGACAAAGATCAATACCGTTGCAGTTACTGCCGCGACATACAATGTAACCGGCTTAACACAGGCGACTTCCTATAGTTTCTATGTAAGAGCATTAGACGGTGCTGGCAATGTATCGGCCAATAGTAATACCATCGCTGTTTCTACCCCCGATACACAGGCGCCAACAGCTCCATCAGGACTGGCGTCATCCGGTCTCGCGCCAACATCGCTGACATTAAGCTGGGCGGCTTCCACTGATAATATTGGGGTGACGGGATATGACGTATTTAGAAACGGAACAAAGATCAATGCCTCAGTTGTTACATCATTATCCTATAGTGTAACAGGATTAACTGCATCCACAGCTTACAGTTTTTATATCCAGGCCCGTGATGCAGCAGGCAATATTTCCGCCAATAGCAATACCGTTAGTGTTACCACGCCGGCATCAGGCAGTTGTACAGGTACCGGCGCTATCAATTACCAGAAATGGAACAACATCACCGGCACTACGGTTGCCACTCTTACTTCCAATGCTAATTATCCAAATACTCCATCTGTTACAGGAACGCTTACCAGTTTTGAAATACCCACCGCCAGCGGTGACAACTATGGAATGAAAGTGTATGGATACATTTGCCCGCCCGCTACAGGCAGCTATACCTTCTGGATCGCCAGTGATGATAATAGTGAACTATGGCTTAGTACCACGAGCAACTCCGCCAATAAAACAAGGATAGCTTACCATACACAATGGACTAACACAAGAGAGTGGAATAAATACACCACGCAAAAATCCGCGGCGATCACGCTTACAGCAGGACAATTATATTATGTAGAAGCATTGATGAAAGAAGGAGCGCAGGGAGATAATATGGCAGTAGGATGGGCCAAACCAGGTGAAGCCACCACAACGCCAAGCCAGGTGATACCGGGTTCTCAATTATTAGTAAGCATCCCGGATGCGCAGGCGCCTGCTACACCCACCAACCTGGGAGCGTTAAATATCGGTCAAACTTCATTCCTGTTATCATGGACTGCATCCACAGATAATATCGGCGTAGCCGGTTATGATGTTTACAGGAACGGAACAAAGATCAATACGGCTCTTATTAATGCTACCAGCTATACGGTGACAGGGCTTACCGCCAATACACTTTATTCGTTTACCGTAATAGCCAAAGACGCGGCAGGAAATTCCAGTGGCTCAAGTACTGCGCTGGCTGTAACAACATTACCACCACAAGCAGGCTCTGAAACATTTACCCAGCGAACAGTAATAGCCAATCAGCGTATGCCGCATGACCTGG
>JAATGJ010000137.1 GCA_015654695.1 Chitinophagales bacterium
ACATTGGTAGATGCACAATACCAATACAACCCGGATGGTAAAGCCGGGGACAGCAACAACGGGGGAACGATGCATCCAAAGAACAGAAAAGTGCTGGTAACTGATATTGCACAATTGAAACTGCGCAAACTTGATTTCGAAAACGGGAAAGCCATCATTGGCGAATTCACCAGTATCTGGCATGGCGACCACGCAGGCAGCGGCCTGCCCGGCTTTGTGTAGCCGGACATCAGTAATCAAAACCGTCTCTCAATGCTAAATACCCGGTAATAAAATTAGAGAAAGCTTAATTTTTTTCTCCCCGCTTCTTCCGTACATTCATATCCCTCTTTGGGAATTTAGTTACCGTGTTATCTTAAAAAACAATTTTTATGGGAAAGAAATGGTTGATGTTATTGTGTCTTGCGCTGACACTCGCGGCATCCTCACAGCCGAGGCTGCCAAAAGGTTATTTCTGGAAAAAATTAGACAATGGCCTGGAAATAGTGGTGATAGAAAACCACAAAGTACCGCTGGCTACTATTGAGATAGCAGTAAAGAATGGGGCCTATACGGAAGGCCCTGAATACAGCGGCTTGTCGCATTTATTCGAGCACATGTTTTTCAAAGCGAACAAAGATTATCCCGACCAGGAAAAATTCATTCAGCGGACAAAAGAACTGGGGATGATCTGGAATGGCACTACCGGGGATGAAAGGGTGAATTATTTTTTTACGTTCGATAAAGACAGCCTGGCGGCAGGTTTGAAATTCATGAACGCAGCGATCCGCTTTCCTATTTACCGTACAGAAGATATGCAGAAGGAAAGACCGGTAGTAGATGGCGAATTTCAGCGGGGAGAAAGCGATCCCGGTTTTCAATTGTGGATGTCGGTGAATAAAAAAGTATGGGGTGATCAGTTCACCCGCAAAAACGCCATCGGTGATCATGATGTCATCAATACGGCCACACCGGAAAAGATGATGATCATTAAAGACAAATATTATTTCCCGAACAATTCAGTATTGGTCATTTGCGGCGATGTAAAACCTGAGGAAGCATTTGCAAAAGCTAAAACAATTTTCGGCGACTGGCAAAGCAGCGGCTTTGATCCGCATCAGAAATATCCCATACCGGAATTCAAACCAATTGAAAAAACAGAGTACCTGATCACGGAATCTTCCATTGCACAAACACCTTATACAATGTACACGTGGCAGGGTCCGGATACAAGAAATGATTCTATTGGAACACTAGCGGCTGATGTGTTTTCCACTATACTTGGATTGAACTCTTCCAAATGGCAGCAGGCGCTGGTGGACAAAGGCCTGGCAAGTTATGTTGGACTTAGTTACCAGACACTAAAATATACGGGGCCGGTATCCATCTTTGGCCTGCCCAATCCCGGCAAACTGAAAGAATTTTCTGAAGAAGTAGTCAACCAGGTCAGTCATTTTGCAGATGCTGATTATTTTACTGATGAGCAGTTGCAAACTGCCAAAGACATTTTGCGCAGGAACCAGGTACGCAATGAAGAAAAACCATCTTCGCAGGCCAGCAACCTTACTTATTGGTGGTGCAGCGCTTCGCTCGACTTTTACAATGACTATATTCCCGGCATGATGAGTATTACCCGTGCCGATATACAGAAGTACCTGAATAAGTATATTATCAGTAAACCGTATGTAGCCGGTATGATCATTAATGAAGACATGAATAAGAAACTGAAGCCGGAGGAATATTTCAAAAACCTAAAATCATTCTGAGATGAAAAAAATAATTCAATCTGCCGTATGTATCATAGCCATGGTGGCGCCATTTTGTGTTTGCGGCCAGCAGTCAGAAGCTTATGACATGACCATCAACGGTGTGAAAGTGATCGTTCAGCCGAGTGGCAATGAGATCGTAGTGGTACAAACCGTTATCAAAGGTGGTGTGCAAAATTATACTGCTGCCAAAGCCGGAATAGAGAACCTTGCTATCACTGCTTTGACGGAATGTGGTACGGGCAAAGATGATAAAAACAGCTTTAAAGATAAATTAGATAAAGTAAGTGCGCAGGTAAGCGGTTTCAGCGATATGGATTACGCTTCTTTCAGTCTTAACTGTATTAAAAGCGATTTTGAAACCGTATGGCCTTTATACACCGACGCATTATTATCGCCAAAGTTTGACGCCAAAGAATTTGACCGGATCAAAAATGATGCTGTCAATTTTATCCGTGCCAACGAATCAAGTCCGGACAACGCTATCAACAAAATGGCAAAACAGACAGCATTTGAGGGAAAGAATTATTCCAAAGATCCCCAGGGATCGGTAGCCAGCGTCAGTAAGCTTACTGCGGCAGAGACAAAAAAATACTGGCAGTCTATTCTCACCCGCTCAAGAATGGTAATAGTAGTGGTCGGAGATCTTGATAAAGCCGTAATAGAAAAAAAGGTAAAGGAGTTTTTAAGTAAAGTACCTGCAGGCGCGCCCTTTGTTTTGAAAAAAGAAAGTTACAACCCTCCTGCCAATACGTTTAAACCACAGGAAAGGGAAAATGCCACCAACTATGTACGCGGTATAGCCAGCGGCCCCTTGCCGGGTACTCCGGATTACAATGCGTTCGTCATAGCCATGAGGATATTCGCTACCCGTCATTTTATTGAAATAAGAACGAAGAACGGATTGTCTTACGCTCCGCAATCATGGTTTAGCGGTGGCACTACTCCGTATGTTAATATATCTGTAACCACTACCGACCCGGATAAATACATTGCAGTAGCCAGGAACCTGATAGATAAAATAAAACAGGAAGGTTTTACTGAAACGGAATTAAAAAATGAAAAGACCGGTTATCTTACCGGCATTTATTACCGCCAGGAAACCAATGATGCGCAGGCTGCGGCTTATGCCTCCAACGAAGTAATACACGGTAACTGGAAGAGGTCCATTAAAATCCAGAACGATATTAAAGACGTGTCACTTGCCCAGCTCGACGCGGCATTTAAAAAATATATCAACAACATTACGTGGGTGTACCAGGGCGATCCTAAAAAAGTGACCCCGGCTTTATATACCCAGAAACAAACTCCTAAAGTACCGGAAGAGAAGAAAGGATTTTAAAAAGTTTGCATTTTTTCAGCCGTTTTTTTTCATTATTATATTCAGCCCGGCAATGCCGGGCTGAATTATTTTTAAACATTCTTTTGATGGAGATATGCCATACAATGTTTAGGTTTATAAAAACTCATACACAAACCTGGCTCAGGGAATTATCGAAAAATCATATCAATAGTATATATTTATAACTCTCTTTTACCTCTAATAAACGATTATGCCAGATAATGAATATGATGCAATAGTTGTAGGCTCCGGTATCAGCGGAGGCTGGGCTGCAAAGGAATTAACTGAAAAAGGATTGAAGGTACTGATGCTGGAACGTGGGCGGCAGCATGACCACATTAAAGACTATAAAACAGCTACTAAGGATCCGTGGGAATTTGAACACCGTGGACGCACTACCCCGGAACAAAAGAAAAAATATCCTGTCGTTCATCGTGGGTGGGCAGCCCAGGAAGCAGTAATGGATGCATGGGCCAATGAAGAAGACTGTCCTTATACCGAAGTAAAACCTTTTACATGGTGGCGCAGTTACCGGATGGGTGGCCGTTCCATTTTGTGGGGCCGCCAAAGTTACCGGTGGAGCGATATGGATTTTGAAGCCAATGCAAAAGATGGTATCGCCATTGACTGGCCAATACGTTACAAAGACATAGCCCCCTGGTACGATCATGTAGAAAAATTCGCGGGTATCAGTGGTTCAGTAGAAGGATTGTCACATTTACCTGATGGAAAATTTTTACCCCCGTTCGATCTGAACTTTGTAGAGAAAGATGTAGCAGCAAGAATAAAAGAGAAATATAAAGGTAACCGGCACATGATCATTGGGCGGGTAGCGAATTTAACAGCACCCATTACGGGAAGAACACAATGCCAGTTCAGAAGCCGTTGCTGGGAAGGATGCCCCTTCGGTGGTTATTTTAGCACTCAATCTTCTACATTACCCGCTGCCATGGCAACCGGTAAATTAACCGTGCGTCCTTTTTCAATAGTTACAAAAATCATTTACGATAAGGATACAAAAAAAGCAAAAGGAGTAGAAGTAATAGATGCAGAAACCAATCAAACCTATGAATACCTCAGCAAGATCGTATTCCTGAATGCGTCTGCGCTTAATTCAGCATGGTTATTAATGAACTCAGCCACTGATGTATGGCCGGAAGGTTTAGGCAGCAGCAGTGGTGAATTAGGCCATAATGTGATGGATCATCATTATAATCTGGGTGCTACCGGTACGATAGAAGGATATGAAGATAAATACACGTATGGCCGAAGACCGACAGGTTTTTATATTACACGGTTTGCCAACATGAATGGCGATAAGCGGGATTACCTGCGTGGCTTCGGCTACCAGGGCAGCGCCAGCAGGGAAGGATGGAGCAGGGAAGTAGCAGAATTAAATATTGGCGCTGATTTCAAAGAAGCATTGACAGAACCGGGCTCATGGACCATCGGCGCTACCGGCTTTGGCGAAATACTTCCTTATCATGAGAACAAGATCACATTGGATAAAATTAAAAAAGATAAATGGGGACTGCCTGTACTTTCCATGGATGCTGAGCTAAAAGAGAACGAGATCAAAATGAGAAAAGATATTGTATCGGAATTGATCGCCATGTTTGAAGCAGCGGGAGCTAAAAATGTAAACCCATGGGAAACTTATTACAGTATTGGCCAGGGCATCCATGAAATGGGTACGGCAAGAATGGGTAAAGACCCCAAGACATCAGTACTGAATAGTAATAACCAGGTATGGGATGCAAAAAATGTATTTGTAACCGACGGAGCCTGCATGACATCATCTGCCTGCCAGAACCCATCGCTTACCTATATGGCATTAACGGCGAGGGCAGCTGATTTTGCAGTGAGTGAGTTGAAAAAAAGAAACTTGTAAGAAAAGCTATGAGCTTTTAGCTGTGAGCTACAAGTTAAATATTAAACTTTAAAATTTTTATATGGATCGCAGAGAACTTTTAAAAATGATTGCCGTTGTCACCGGTGGCGCTTTTATCGGCGGTGAGCTTCTTCTTAGCGGTTGTAAAAATGCGGATACAATTGGCGGCGTTATTTTCAGCACTGCTGATATTTCTTTTCTCAATGAAGTAGGCGAAACTATTTTGCCTGCTACATCAAGCCCCGGCGCTAAAGCCGCTAACGTTGGCGGGTTTATGAAAGTAATGGTAAATGATATATACGAACCAAAAGACCAGGCCATATTTCATGAAGGCATTATTAAACTGAACGATGCCTGTAAGAAAGCCCATTCAGTCTCTTTTATGGACGCTACCGCTGAACAAAGAGCATCATTGTTAATTTCTCTTGATAAAGAAGCAAAGGAATACCAGGAGAATAAAAAGAAAGAAGATCCTTCTCATTATTTCACCATGATGAAGCAGCTTACTTTGCTCGGTTACTTTACTTCCAAAGAAGGGGCAACGCAGGCCTTACGTTATATAGCTGTACCTGGCAAATACAATGGAGATCTGCCGTATAAGAAAGGTGATAAAGCATGGGCGACTTCGTAAAAAATATCCCGTCTTGTTAATTAAAAACAGGCGGCAAACATTTAAACCCCTTTACTATTTCCTTTCGCTTTACCGTCGTACCGGCAAAATCTTGTGCGTTTATTTTAAAGCCGTTAGTGCCGCTTCTATAGAAGGATACAAAAAAGTAAACCCTTTGTAATGAACCTTATCACAACTAACTGTGGCGCTCTTCAACACTTCAATGCTCAGTTCTCCCATTACCCATTTCAAAATGAATGAAGGCACGTAGATAGGAATAAAGAATTTTCCCCTGCTGATCTTCGCCAGTTGCAGGGTAAGTTGTTTATTGGAAACAGGGTTAGGTGAAACAGCGTTATATACCCCGTTCATATTTTCGTCTTCTATCGCTGTAATATATAACCGTACCAGGTCATCAATATGTATCCAGCTTATTATTTGCTTGCCGTTTCCTAATATAGCGGCTGTACCAAATTTCAATGGTTTTTTAAATTCCGCTAACGCACCGCCATCATTACTTAATACAATTCCTGTGCGAAGTGTAACTAACCGTTTATTCATCTTATTAACCGGCTCAAGGCTCTGTTCCCATTTTTTACAAGTTTGCCCCACGAAATCATCACGAGCAGGATCATCTTCTGTAAAAGGTCGGGGATTAGGAATAACAGGATCGGGACCATACCATCCAATAGCAGAAGAACTGATGATAGCTTTTACATTATTTGCATTTTCCTTTAATGCCCTGACCAATAACTCACCGCCTTTTACACGACTGCTAACTATTTCCTGTTTTCTTTTTTTTGTCCAACGCTTATCCGCTACTCCCGCCCCTGCCAGGTGAATAATATAATCAGCTTTGGCAATAGCGTCTTTATCTATAGTTTGTTCCTCTATATTCCATTTAGCGTAAGACAGGTTGGCTACTGATCGTTGATTGTCGCCGCCATTTCTTGAAAGAATGATGATATGATGATTTCTTTCCAGTAAAGCTTTTGTAACCGCTTTGCCGATCAGGCCTGTACCCCCGGTGATGAGAACTGTTGACATAATGATTAAAGATAAGTTTATATAAAGGGGAAAACGTCATTCTTAAACAGGCGGCCATACAGGATAGTTCAGTTATTTACCGGTTCCATTAATATTTCCCTAACCTAATCTTCATATTGCGGTAACATGGCAGCGATTAAGTTGCAGCCCTAAAATCAACATGACGTTATGAGAAGAAAAATTTTGCCGGTACTGGTACTGGTTATTGCATTAGCGGCCTGCAACCACGATGATACTCCTTTTGAAAATGAGCAGGCTTCTACTTTCACGGAGATCAGCACTACCGACCTGGGAGAAGCCGGCGCCGCTGAAATATCAGCGTATGATCCCATTACTAAAAAATTATTCGTTGTTACCAACTCCGGCTCATTCACAAGAATTGATGTGCTGGATTTCGCCAATCCTGCTTCACCCATAGTGACAGGTTTTATTGATATAAGCTCCTATGGCGGAGGCGTGAATAGTGTTGCCGTTTATGAGGGAAAACTCGCAGCTGCAGTAGAGGCCGTGGTAAAAACCGATCCGGGCAAAGTCGTTGTATTTAAAACAACCGATCACTCATTGGTAAAACAAGTCACGGTGGGCGCCTTACCAGATATGATCACGTATAGCTATGACGGTAAATATATTTTAACCGCTAATGAGGGAGAACCAGCCACTGATTACCTCGCAGACCCTTTAGGAACTGTGTCTATTATTTCTGTAAAGGATAATTACACTGTTACTACGCTGGACTTTTCCGGTTTTGCTTCCCAGCAGACGGCGTTACAGGCAAAAGGTCTGAGAGTATTTGGACCTAATGCCAGTTTTGCCACCAACATGGAACCTGAGTATATCACGATATCCCCTGATTCGCGTACCGCCTGGGTGACATTACAGGAAAACAACGCTATCGCTAAAATTGATATCCGTTCAAAATCTGTTACCCATATTTTCCCTCTTGGATTTAAAGATTATAACCTGAATGGAAATGCCATTGATCCCAGTGACAAGGATAATACCATACTGCAGAAAAAAGTGAAAGTAAAAGGCATGTACCAGCCGGATGCTATCGCTATGTTAGAGCAGTGGGGCAAACCATTACTCTTTACCGCCAATGAAGGCGATGTCAGGGAATGGTCTGCTTTTGCAGAAAACAAACGGATCAAAGACCTTGCTCTTGATCCCACTGTTTTTCCTGATGCAGCTACGTTAAAACTGGATGAGAATCTTGGCCGGCTGAATGTTACTAGTACATTAGGCAACCCTGACAACGATGCGGATTATGATCAGTTATATTCTTTCGGGGCCCGCTCATTCAGTGTATGGAATGGATTGAATGGTCAGTTAGTTTATGACAGTAAAAATGAACTTGAAACCAAAGCTATCGCAGCGGGAGTATATGATGATGGCCGCAGCGATGACAAAGGTGTCGAACCTGAAGGGATCACACTCGGCTATGTAGGTAAAAGGATGATTGCATTTGTAGGCATGGAAAGAGCCGACCTGGTAGCCATTTATGATGTGAGCGATCCTTACCATCCCGCATTTATTAAAACATTGGTTACCGGTGACGCCCCGGAAGGACTTTTATTTATCCCTGCCAAATACAGTCCGACCAATAAAAGCCTGTTAGTGGTCAGCAGCGAAAACGATGGTACGGTAAAAGTGTACCAGACCAACTAATATAATTTTAGTATAGCCATGAACCGGGTCATTGAACAATGACCCGGTTTTTATTTCAGTAACCTGCCGTCTTCATTTGCGTCTTATCTTTAACTACCCCGCCTGGTTGGGGCCGTTCGTCAATTTTTTATGCTCAAGAAGACAAAAAGTTTATCTTCATCCGGCAATCAATTTTAGACTTATGAGTTCAGTCCTCTCTATTCAAAACATCAGCAAATCCTATGGCTCCGTCCAGGCGTTGAACAATGTTTCCTTTGACGTTCCAAAAGGAAGCGTGTTCGGTATTCTTGGGCCTAACGGCAGTGGTAAGACCACGATGCTCGGCATCGTAATGGATATTCTCAAAGCATCCTCCGGTAATTTTCTCTGGAATGGGCAGCAGGGCAGCAGTAATGAAATGAGGAAGCAGATAGGCACTTTACTGGAAACCCCTAATTTCTATCACTACCTCAGTGGTCAGAAAAACCTGCAGATAGCCGCCGCTATTAAAGAAAGGGGAAAAGAAGATATTCCTGCCGTGCTGGAAAGAGTAAACCTGGGCCAGCGAAAAGATTCAAAGTTCAGCACCTACTCGCTTGGTATGAAGCAGCGGCTTGCTATAGCTTCTACCCTTCTTGGCAATCCTGATATTTTAGTGTTTGACGAACCTACCAACGGGCTTGATCCGGCAGGTATCGCGGAAATACGGGAATTGATCAAACAACTGAATAAACAGGGAAAAACGATCATCATGGCCAGTCACATACTGGATGAAGTGGAAAAAGTCTGTACCCATGTCGCCATTATTCAGAAAGGCATATTGAAAACAGTAGGATCCGTAAGCGATGTACTCTCCGCGACTACAGGAAATAAAACAGCCACCATTGATATTGAAATAGCCGCGGACAACTTACCCGCTTTGGCGGAAATAGTAAAACAAATGCCGGGTATCATACAGGTATTCACCGCTGATAATAGCCTGGCCATTGATTGTGAAGAATATGTTACTCCCGCATCTATCAATAAATTTTGTTTTGAAAAAGGAATCGTGCTCAGCCAGCTTAACCTGAAACGTAAATCGCTGGAGAAACGTTTTTTAGAAATAACCGGCAATCAAAGCGACCGCTAATACAACTCATTAAAAATACTTACCGCCATGATCAGGAATCTGCAAATAGAATGGATGAAAATAAAGAACTACCGGGTATTCCAGGTGTTCTCTGTACTGTACCTTATCGGCATTATTGTCATCATCTTTATTTTTTATAAAATTTATATGCAGCTTAGCGGCAGGCTTACCGGTCGTGATGAACAGGACATATTGGGCTTGTTCTCACCCGATACGATCTGGAATACAGTTTGTTTTTGGACCAGTTTTCTCTTATACCTCCCCGGAATGATTATCATTAATCTTTTTATAAACGAGGTCAATTTCAAAACGCATCGCCAGAATATCATTGATGGCTGGAAAAGAGAGACGTTCATATTTACTAAGATTGGCCTGATTGTGTGTATTTCAATTGTTGTTACGATTATGAATATTGTAGCCACCTTTATGATGTGCCAGGTTTCCGGAATTTCTTTTTCCCTCTTATCAGGGCTTGATACCCTCGGATTGTGCTTTGTGCAAACTTTCATCTATATGATGTTTGCTTTGCTGCTGGCTACTTTTTTCAGAAAAAGCGGGGTTGCTATCATCGTATTCTTCATCTATGGACTGATCCTTGAATTACCATTGATGTGGTTGTTCAGCAAGATAATTCCGGGAATGCAGTATTTCTTACCGATACAGATCGCCGACTCTTTAATACCATTTCCAAAGATGGAAGGCTTCTACAAAGACCTTCCCGGTCTCCCGGTACTTTTATCCGCAGCACTCGCTTTTGCCGCTTTATATATTTACCTGACGGTGAGAAAATATAAGTATGATGATCTGTGAGTAATAAGATATTCTTTAAAAGAATTTTCCTCCAAAAACCATATCCATTGAGTTTACAGTGAAATGAGCAGGCAATTTATCAATAGCCACCTGGCGCATTATTTCAAATAGCGCTATTTCTGTTACTGGTACATTCATTGTTATTCAATTCAGGTAAGTTCAAGTTTATACAACCAGTATTTCATTCCATAAATAGGATCTAACGCTTTGTCAATTTTAAATCCAATACTCTCATAAATATGGCGTGCATCATCCATTTTTTCTGAAGTATGCAGGCCAATGATTTTTTCATTTGATTGACGTGCATGGTTAACACACATTTGGGTTAACCGTTTGGCGATTCCTTTTCCCCTGTATCCGGGATGAACGCCGACCATTCTGACATAAGACCAGTCGGCGGGATAGATATGTGTCGGATTACCGCTGGGTACTAAATAAGCCATCCCGATCATCCTTTCTTCATCTTCACAAACAAAGATGGCTGAATTATTTACCAGTTGTGTCCACATTTTATCATTGTGGAGGAACCTGTCCATGGTTTGCCAGTCAGGTGGTGATAAAATTTGGGAGAATTGGTTGTATGAAAGAATGCCTAATTTCTGGAGGGAATCTTTTTCGTTAGGTGAGCCGTCTCTGTAGAGAAAATTTGTACTCATTTATATTTCCAAGATTGATGGATCAAACCAAATATCTTCATGCCCATTATCATCAATCTGAAACCTCCAACCGGGAGGCAATCCAAGATATTTTAGAATTATTGGCCTCATCGTTATTAAATGACCTGCATGATGAGGTTTAAAAAAATCGTTATCATATTGGGGAATTTCTCCACCACTCCATAGATACCAGCCTTCAATAGTTCCATGAATTGGGTGCCGAAGCCCATTAATGGGTTGAGTTGAAGAAAAGATGGAGTCATTAATTGCAATTAATGAATCTATTTCAACAGGAGACCATGTTACTTTCAATTTATTGCAAAGACTTTCTTGCTCTTGTTGTATAAAACTCCAGTCATTCATAAAATTCTGTATAGCTTTTAAAGCATCAATACCAAAATTAATCAATTCCGAAAAAAGTGATCAGCTTCGAATATGCCCAATAGAATTATCGGACGTACAAGATTGCGACGCAACAAAAGCCGATAGTAGTACTATAGCCCGGCTAATATCCCCTCCAGGGAGGGGATAAAACAAACCCTCCGATGGAAATCGGAGGGAACAACTAAAAAACACAAGCCTATATCTTGTGGCTTCATTGGAACGAACATCCTTCGGCTGCGCTCATCCTTCGACTGTGCTCAGGACGACACCTGCGCAGCTATGCGTTTAGTCGGGTTTTTTACCATCTAAAAATGTATTGATCGTGCTGATATGGGTTTTGTTATCGCCGTCGCTTTTTACTTCATAACCGCTGTAGAAATTTTCAACATGGGAAGCGCTGTTATACAATTCCATGTTGCGGCGGATATAAGCCGGCACATTTTCAAACTCATTATTGGGGTCGGCGCCGTTAACATTGAATGACAAGTTGCGCAACTTGTGCAGTCTTTCGGCGGCCCTACGTTTTTGCTCGTCGGCTTCGTCCTGCAGTGCAGAATCCTCAACCTCTGTAGTCAATGGTGTATGAGCATGGTCGGCTAACGGCATATCCGCCGCTGGAATGTC
>JAATGJ010000092.1 GCA_015654695.1 Chitinophagales bacterium
AGTCAATAGTCAATAGTCAATAGTCAATAGTCAATAGTCAATAGTCAATAGTCAATAGTCAATAGTCAATAGTCAATAGTCAATAGTCAATAGTCAATAGTCAATAGTCAATAGTCAAATTGGGCAAACAGCAAATTTCCGATTGTTTTGGCAAAGAAAAATCCAATGTTTATTTCTTGTTGAAACTAAAAACGCTGATACTTCCGTTGCTGTAGCTGCAAACCCAGGCTTCGAGTTTAGTATTATCTTCAAAGACATCAACGCCTACCGGGTGGCCCTTGCAGGGAAGTGAGGCGATCTTGGTGAAACCGGCATTATTTATTTTAAATACCTCTACAAAATCACTGCTATAGCAGGTTACGAATAGGAATTTATGATTCTTTGATAAGATGATTGTTCTCGGCTGTGCATGGGTGGGTGCCGTAAATAATGTTTTACCTGTTTCCGCATCTATACAAGCCACTTTCGCCAACCTGTTATACGAAACGAAAATATGCCCGCTGGTATCCATCACAATATGCCTTGGGTTTGATTCCACTTGTATATCGGTTTCTTTCATCCATACCGTATTGTTGATAACAGTAATACTGGCACCACCCATAATGGCCACATAGGTCCTGTTGGTTTTATCATCCACTGCTATACCTCTTGGAATAGAGGATACCGGTACTGTACTGATTACTTTAGCAAACGGGTATTGATCTTTATTGATCTCCAGTACGCTGACATTATAAGAATGCCAGTTGCTTACCAAAAGGTATTTGTTGTCGGCCGTTTTGGAAATGATCTTTGGCGTTTTTCCCGTTTTTATTAAGGGCACATCAAACGAATCTTTCTGGCTGCTTCCGGGATAAACTACGGTTACTTTTTTCACCACCTGTTTGCCGTTTATATTTTTGGCCTGACTTGCAAGCAGGCTGGCTTCCACCGGGTCTGTCATTATCGGAACAATGCCTTCAGCATTATGGAGAGAAATCCACAATATTTTATCATCATGGCTCAGGCAGGCTTCCACCGGTTTTTCCTGGTAAGAAGGTATAGGTTTATCTTTTACATAATCCCAGCCTGTTCCTTTCGTGGGTTTGAATTTGAATTCACGTATGATCTTCCTGGAATCCTGGTCAAATTCATACACGCTCATACCTTCAAGGTTCATGGCATATAACCTGGATCCACTGGTATTGAACAAAACGGATTTCGTTCCCGGGGCAGCCTGCAATAGCTCCACTTTATTATACTCCAGCGAAGAATAGGGTTGTAATGCACTGTCTGAAATTACCGGGGACAGGGTAGTGTCAACATCAGCAATAAGCACTGGCAACTCCTGTTTAGGACTCGCCGAACTCTGGCAACCTAATAACAATAATGATATTCCGATATAAAGTAATACGTGGCGCATAGCTATGGGAACAATATAGTTCAAAAATGAATCCATATCATATTGATTGATCCTAATCATTTTGGAAATGATGTGTTAAAAGACTTGAAAACAATTACTTAGTTGAAATGCAATTTTAAAAATCAAATTTCGTTAGCCGAATGTGCTTTTTTAAGAATTTTAAACTATATTTTTACAAGCCTGATTAAAGATCAGGCAGGGTTTTTGAACAAGCCCCGAAACTCTAAAACAGTCTAATGGTCAGGAACTTAGTTGTAGCATCTTTATTTATCACAGTATTGGCAGGTTGTGCCAGCATGAGGTCTGTTAGCTCGGCTAACAACAAACAAGCGGCAGCTGCACCAGTTGCTACTTCCCCCAAGCCAGTTGAAGTAAAAAAGAATGATGTAAAATTTCTTGACCAGATCTCTGCTAATCCGCAGTTGGCCGATGTTGTTCCGGATGCAAAAACTGAATTAAAGGAAAGTCTTTCGCCTGTTACAGAAACGAATTTTACCGGGAATAATAAGTCAAATGAAAGTGTTTCTGCATTACAAATGAAATATTCCCGGCTTCTCGGTACTGAACCAGACCAGTTAGAAAATACGGAATTATTAAAAAGCGTTGATTACTGGTACGGTACCCGCTACCTGATGGGTGGCACTTCCAAAAGCGGTATTGATTGTTCTGCTTTTGTGCAGGCAGTTTATTTATCTGCTTTTGCTATGATTGTTCCCCGTACTGCTTTTGAACAGTTCAGGGTTACCAATCGTATTTCGGCCGTAGAGATGAAAGAAGGCGATCTTGTTTTCTTCAATACAACTGGCGGCGTATCCCATGTAGGCATTTATCTCCGCAATAATAAATTCATTCATGCTTCTTCTTCCAGGGGAGTGACCGTAAGTGATCTGTTTGATCCTTATTACCTGAAACGTTTTCTCGGTGTAGGCAGGATAGAAAAACCGCTGGGCACCCGCTAATCTTTTTTCAGGCCCAGTCTTTTACGTATAGTTTGTAAAACCGGTTTCAGATCAGGTGAAAGATCCAGATAAATAACCCCTGTTACATACAATAGTATAAACGCAAGACTGCGCAGAACTAATCCTGCAAATCCGTGCAGGGGCATAAATATAAAATAACACGCCGTAAAACACCCGGCGGCCAGCAATACTGTATAAAACGACTGAATGGTAAAAGGGAAAAGTTTGAATTTTTTCCATAAAAAAATAATACGGATGGCATTGTAGATAGAGATAGAGATCAGGTTGGCAATGGCCGGGCCGAGAATGTCGTATTGCTTTGTCAGTATGTACGTAAGAGGTAACATGACCATTAATAAGACAATTCCGCTGATCAGTTCAAATTTCCAGTAAGTAGATGTAGCAATGATCTGTGCATTCAACCCGGTACCCATATCAATAATGCGGGTAATGCCAAGTATGACAAAGGCATTGAACCCAAGCAGAAATGTTTCTTTTAATCCGAACGTAAGAATAGCTTCTTTATAATTTAATGCGATCAGTACAAAAATACCCGATGCAAAAATGAGCAGGTTGATAGAAGACCTTTGATATACTCTTTGTAAAAGGGCCTTGTCTTTATCTTTCCATGCCCTGGACAGGTGACCGATGGAGGCTGCGATAATTCCCCGTTGCGGAGCCTGGATCACACTTCCCATGATCTGTGCCAGCCCAAAGATGCCCGCTTTATCCAGTCCGCTGAGGGAAGCGAGAACAAGAGTATCAAATGCCTGGGAAACGGTGAATATGATAATGCCTGAATAGGCAAATACGCATAGATTAAGTATCTTTTTAAAATACCTCCTGCTCACTTTACTAACGCTGAAAGTAAAATGGATCTTTTTTGTAAAAACAAGATGCAGCAGTAAAACAAGAGCGATACCCGGATAGGTAAACGCATACAATTTTATAAAGAGGTCAAAATCTTTGATAATACCACTAATAAAAAGAACGATCAGTACGGTGGTGAATAAACGCCATTGTACTTCTCTTAAAAAATTGGTGAATACGGATTTGCCAAGATTCCAGGCATATACTTCCAGTATCGTATAAATAGTAAGTCCAAATCCTAAAGCGAATATCCAGTAATAATAAGTGACAAGCAGTGGTGAGTGCTCACCGAATTTCCGGATGATAATATATTTAAGCGCCAGGCCTGCGATCATTACGAGTATAAATCCAACTGTACCCACTATCAGCGCCCAGGTGAGCATATCATTTTTCCGGGGAGGCAAATGATCATGGTAATACGGATAGAATTTGAAAATATAGGAGGGCATACCCATAGCGGCAAAAGCCATCATCATACCGGCTATAGAGACAAAGACAGCAGTAAGCCCGTATTGCTCTTCGGTAAATAATCCCTGTTTGGTAAAAAAGTAAGTATTCAAAAGACCAACGGCAAAGCCAATATAAATGACAAGGGAAGAAATGATGCTTTGCCTTCGAATGGTGCTCATGCAGTAAAGATAATAGTGAATGGTGAATGGTCAATAGTCAATAGGGAATAGGCAATGGTCAATTGGCAGAAAGTATTACCTGGCTTTCTTCACCGTAATATAAAAATTGGGATCGGGTATGAATGTTTTCCCGGTAAACCCATCTGCCATGGACTGCTGCTGCCATTTTGTTGACGGGGTGATCCACCTTTCTTTATCGTTTCCCATATTTACTTTTACCGGCATATTAAAACCGGCAATACAATTCGTCCAGCGATAAGAAATGCTCTTTCCTTTTATTTTATATTCCAGTTCAGGGATTTTAATGGTTCGCAGGTACTGATCAAATATTTTTGAAAGATCTTTTCCTGCTTTTTTACTAAAGTAGCTCTCCACCTGTTTTGATGTAATGGTTTTATGATAAAAGTCTTTATTCAACCCTCTCAGGATGTCTTTGAACTTTTTATCATCATTAATTACCTGCCGGATGGTATGCAAGAGATTGGCCCCTTTGGCATACATATCACCGCTGCCTTCCTGGTTCACGCCATAAGGGCCGATGACCGGTTTGTCATTCCGTATATTCCGCCTTAAGCCCTGGCAATATTCATCCGCAGCTTTTTTCCCGTACTGGCATTCTACAAAAATGGGTTCTGAATAATCGGTGAATCCTTCATGTATCCACATATCTGCAATATCATTGGTAGTAATATTATTACCAAACCATTCATGACCACTTTCATGTATGATGATGTAATCCCAATCCTTTCCCCAGCCACTGCCAGACAAGTCCCTTCCGAGATAACCATTCATAAATTTATTGCCATAAGCCACAGCGCTCTGGTGTTCCATACCGAGATGCGGAGACTCTACCAATTTATAACCATCTTCATAAAAAGGGTAGGGGCCAAACCAGTTCTCAAAACATTGCAGCATAGGTTTTACATCGCGGCCAAATTGTTTCTTTGCTTTTTCCAGGTCATAATCCAAAACCCAGTAATCAAGATCGAGTTTTCCTTTCTCCCCGTTATATTCATCATGCCAGGTAACGTACTTACCGATATAAGGAATAATGTTATAGTTATTGATCGGATTTTTTACTTCCCATGTCCATGACGTAGTTCCATTATCATTTGCTTTCTTGTTAATGAGCCTGCCATTCCCTACTGCTGTTAATGTATCAGGAACTGTTATCGTTAGAGAAGCCCCGTTGTCCGGTTCATCACTTTGAATATCCTTGCAGGGATACCAAACGCTGGCGCCCAATCCCTGGCAGGCTACACTCATCCATGGTCTTCCCTTCTCATCTTTTTTCCAAATCCATCCGCCATCCCAGGGAGGGTTAATGGCTTCGAGGGGTTTGCCGTGGTAGTATATAGTTAGGGAGTCTACATAATTTGCGGCAACTGGAGTCCACAACGAAACAAGAGCAACATTCTGGTTCCTTTCAAAGTTTAATTTATTTATTTGAGTTCCTTCCAGCCTGAGACTTGAATGCATTCCCATTATTACAGGTTCGACTTTTAAAATACTGTCAATGATTAGGGGTTCTTGCAAATCAATCTGCATTTTATATTTCCCTTTGATGATTTTAGCTACAGTTGCTGAGCCTTCTATATTTTTAGTAGCTCTGTATATAATTTTTACTTCTCCTTCAATAGTGTGGTTGCTAAAGTCAGGTTTCACTTTGATATCATATCTCAATACATCCCAGCCTGCTCTTTCCGGTGTAATGCTTCCCCGCAATGTATCTTCATGTGTATATTGAGCCAATGAAAATTTACCGATAAGTAAAAAAGAAAATATAATAAGGGTTTTTAAAAAGTATTTCACGGCGGAATGTATTTGAATTGTAAATTTAATCGCTTAAAAGAAATATGGTTGTTAAAAGAAATTGCTTCGCTGTGTTCGCAATGGCATCCTTCGCTTTGCTATGGATGATGACCGGGTGCTATAGTAAGGTAAAATCCGGCAAGAAGGTATTTCATTACAATGAATTTACCGGGATAGCTTCTTTAGATCCGGCTTTTGCAAAAAATCAGTCCACCATGTGGCCCGCCCACCAGTTGTTTAATACACTGGTCGAAATTGACGACAGCCTGCATATCGTCCCTTCACTGGCCAAAAGATGGGTTATTTCCGATGACAGGCTCACGTTTACTTTTTATTTACGTGATGATGTGTTCTTTCATGATGATCCTGCTTTCCCGGATAACAAGGGCCGGAAGCTGACAGCTAAAGATGTTGAATACAGTTTAGCAAGGATCACTGATAAGCAAACAGCCAGCCCCGGCGCCTGGGTATTCAACCGCAAAGTGGATTCACTGCAACCATTCAGGGCTATTGATGATACTACCTTTCAATTGAAACTGCTCAGACCTTATAATCCGATACTCGGTATTCTTTCCATGCAGTATTGTTCTATCGTAGCAAAAGAAGCTGTGGAAAAATATGGAACTGATTTTCGCAGGCATCCTGTTGGTTCAGGCCCCTTTCAATTTGTAGCCTGGGAAGAAGGGCAGGCATTAGTTTTAAAAAAGAATGATAACTATTTTGAGAAAGACAGCGCCGGTAACCGCCTGCCTTATCTGGACGGGATAAAAGTTACTTTTTATGACAGCAAGGCCACGGAGTTTTTACTGCTGCGCCAAAAGCAACTGGATTTTATGAATGAGATAGAAGACTCTTTCAAAGATGAGATATTGACAAAAAGAGGTACCCTGCGAAAAGACTGGGAAGGTAAAATTGAATTGCAGGTAAATCCCTATTTGAATATTGAATACCTGGGAATACTGATTGATTCAACAAATGCGTTGGTAAAAAATTCTCCACTCCGGTTAAAGAAAATTAGACAGGCGATCAATTACGGATTTGACCGCCAAAAGATGACATTATACCTGCGCAACTCACTCGGTACACCCGCTGAATCCGGTTTTGTTCCCATGGGATTACCATCTTTTGATACATCGGCTGTAAAAGGATATCATTACGATCCCGATAAAAGCAGGCGATTGCTTGCAGAGGCTGGTTTCCAGGATGGCAAAAATTTACCTGTTATTAAATTACTGACCATTGCTATTTATGCGGAGATGGCCAATTTCATAGCGCACCAGTTAGATGAACTGGGAATTACTGTGCAGGTAGAAACAGTTCAAAAGTCATTATTGCTGGAAATGACTTCCAATTCTACGGCTTTGTTTTTTCGGGGTAGCTGGATAGCTGATTACCCGGACGCAGAAAATTACCTGTCTGTTTTTTATTCAAAAAACCCGGCGCCACCCAATTATACCCGCTATAAAAATCCCCGGTTCGATGCCCTGTTTGAAAAAGCCTTGATGGAAGAAAGCGATTCATTGAGATATAAACTTTACCAGCAGGCCGACCAGTTAATGATAAATGATGCGCCTGTGGTACCGCTATGGTATGATAAAGTAGTACGCCTGGTTCAGACAAGTATAAAAGGTTTTCAGCCCAATGCATTAAACCTGCTGGAACTTCGTAAAACCCGCATCGAAATACCGTAATTTCCGAAAAAATATTTTAGCCTGTAAACGGCTGACCTGCATTGATTTGATCTGCGTACTATCCCATAGAACCCGCCGCAGGCTTGCATATTAAAAAAAGGCTCAGTATTTTCATAGTACCATTTTAGCTTTTTTACTTCGTATCATTTTACTTTCATCACGAAGATTTTCTATCCTCTATCTCTGCATGAAAATCCGCTACCCAGATCCCGTAAAAAACTGTTTCGTACCTGACCTCAAACCTTAAAAATGTACTGCTATGAAATCAAAAAATGCCCAGGTTCTCATCATGCGGATAATTTTATTTATCCTTATCAGTTTATATTCCCTGCTTGTTTTTGGGCAATCTCATATATGATGGCAGCGGCCGGTGGTGACAGCGGGAATTGTAAAAATTAAAAATGGACGGTTCGTAATAGAGATCTTACAAGGCGGGTTCATTCCCGCCTTTTTTATTTAGCAAAAGATGATAACAATAGATAGAATGGCCGGTAAGCCGGTGAGCCGGGAAGAAAAACAGCAATAAAACAGTATACTTACCGCCTTCCCGGCAAAAAGGGATTTAAAACGGCTTTTCTTTACTGATGATCTTTCAGTTTATCCTTAAACACTTTCCTGAATTTATCCAGCTTCGGACGTATCACGATCTTGCAATAAGGGTTGGCATTTTCATTATTTTCAAAATACTGCTGGTGATAATCTTCGGCAGGATAAAATTTCGAAAAGGCTGTTATTTCTGTTACGATAGGTTTATCAAATGCCCCGCTTTTATTTAATTCCGCTTTATATTTCTCCGCTTTTTGTTTTTGTTCTTCATTGTGGTAAAAGACACCGCTGCGGTATTGTGTACCTACATCGGCTCCCTGCCTGTTGAGTGTAGTGGGGTCATGTGTTTCCCAAAAAACTTCCAGCAGTTCTTCAAAACTGATCTTCTTTGGGTCATATACGATCTGCAAACCTTCTGCATGACCAGTTTCGCCAGTACAAACCTGCTTATATGTTGGGTTTACTACCTGGCCACCTGTATAGCCTGAGGTAGCGCTGATCACACCATCCAGTTGTTCAAAAATAGCTTCTGTACACCAGAAGCATCCGTTAGCAAAAGTGGCCGTATCAGTAGCTATTGATAAAGAGCTTTCCTGCTTTGATGTTGATAATGGAGCTGTCATTTTATCTTTTTTTTGAGGTTGTGCACACGAAATTAAATGCACAATACTTATAACAAGAGTAGTGATACTTAGTTTAAGAGCAGCGTGATCAATAATTTTCATATCATGCAATTTGGTTCAATTTACGCGATGGAACAAAACGCAGATCTTTCTGATTGTCTGCTGCATGACTTTTTATCAATATAACAACAGTTCTCTTGTACTTTATATATCCATTTTTATACATAACATGGTAAGGCCCGAGTCGTACGGAATTGCTCAATTGACATATAATGGTGGTATTCAACTATTTATTTTTTAACTCCTGTGTTCTTAAAAAAAAAATTAAAAAGTTTTGGTAATTTTTTTAAAAGGCCTTTACTTTAGCTAATAAAGTACCGGGTTTGGACAACTTAGTACTACTAACTGCTTAATGGGAAAGAAATTATTTTACAAAGGATTAATCTTTAGGGAATTTTATTTCTCTGGCACTCTCTCCTGTGCTGATTTAAGCGAAAGAATCGGAAAAAGTCTCCCTCTCACCATGAAGCTTTTGAATGAACTCATTGAAGAGGGCTATGTCAAAGAATCCGGGTATGCTCCATCCCGTGGCGGAAGAAGGCCTGTCATGTATACTATTAAGACCGATACGATCTATATTCTGTCCGTTGCCATGGATCAGTTAATTACCCGCATTTCCCTGATGGATATTCATAATAATCATGTGGCAGGTGTAGCGAAATTTGAATTACCACTGCAAAAAAATATTTCCGCTCTTTCTTCCCTTGCAGAGAAAATGGAAGAAGTGATTTGCAAATCAGGGATAGATAAAAAGAAAGTAATAGGCGCCGGTATCGGGATGCCCGGTTTTATTGATTTTAAAAAGGGTATCAACTACTCTTACCTTGATTCAGAAGATAAAACCGTTACCCAGTACCTCTCCGATAAATTAGGTCTTCCTGTTTATATAGATAATGACTCCAGTCTTATTGCCCTGGCAGAGTTCAGGTTTGGCGCTGCCCGTCATCAAAAGAATGCAATGGTTATTAACATTGGCTGGGGCATAGGCTTAGGTATGATATTGAATGGCGAACTATTTCGCGGGCACAATGGATTTGCCGGTGAGTTTAGCCACATGTCCCTTTTTAATAATAATAAGTTATGTGTTTGCGGTAAAACAGGTTGTCTTGAGACGGAAGCGTCTTTGGTAGTGGTTATTGAAAAAGCAAGTGAAGGACTGAAGACAGGCAGGTTATCAGCATTGGGAAAACAGTTTCCAACAGGACATTTTGAGCAGGATTGGGAAGCTATCGTTAATGCCGCCATCAGAGGTGATCAATATGTGGTGGAATTATTATCCGATACAGGTTATAATATCGGAAAAGGAGTAGCTATCCTGATTCACCTGGTCAACCCTGAATCGGTAATACTCAGTGGCCGGGGTACCCTGGCAGGAAAGGTATGGCAGGCGCCCATTCAGCAGGCATTGAATGAGAATTGTATTCCGAGGCTTGCCGCTAATACTACGGTTGCTATATCCACCTTGGGATACCAGGCGGAATTGATCGGATCAGCGGCATTGGTGATGGAGAACCAGGTTAAAGAACACTCAAAGAAGATGGAAAAGAAAAAAAGCAAGAAAACCTTTTCCGAAGGAATCAATTGAAACTATGTGCTTATTTATATAGTTAGGACTCTTTTTATCTAAAATTTAAAAACAACTGCAATGAAGAACAAACAATTAATCATTGTATTCCTTCTCCTGCTAACGAGCAATACCATATTGCTGGCACAGGGAAGGCGTACAATTACCGGTGTTGTCAATGACAACAACGGGAAGCCGCTACCTTCCGCGACAGTGAGTGTCAAAGGCACGGCACAGTCGGTAGTAACAGACGAAAGCGGGCGTTACAGCATTACCGTAGATAATAGCAACGCTGTGCTGGTTTTCAGCTCTGTTAGTTTTACATCAAAAGAAATAGCAGTGGGTAGCTCAAACTCACTAAACGCAAAGTTGGAAACTGCTGCCGGAGAACTAAGTGAAGTAGTAGTAACAGCCCTGGGAATTAAAAGAGAAAAAAAATCCCTGGGTTATGCTGTGCAGGAAGTAAAGGGTGAGACGCTGGTTTCCGCCAAAGAGCCCAACTTAGCCAACGCACTTTCTGGTAAAATCGCAGGATTGCAGGTGGTACGTTCAAGCGACGGACCCGCTGGTTCTTCCAAGATATTATTAAGAGGTAGCAATTCATTGACAGGCAGTAACCAGCCTTTGATCGTTGTAGATGGAATTCCTATTGACAATTTTACCGGCGCCCCGGATAACGGCTACTGGAATCGTTCTTTGGATATGGGTAATGGTATCGCAGATATCAATCCCGACGACATAGAGAGTTTGTCCGTATTAAAAGGCCCTTCTGCTGCGGCGTTGTATGGATCAAGAGCCGGTAACGGTGTAATATTGATCACTACCAAATCGGGCAGAAAACAAAATGGATTGGGTGTTACTGTTTCATCATCATTAGGTGTTGAAAGCATCTTTACGAATCCTGAAATGCAGAATTCATTCGGACAAGGTGAAAATGGTATCTATAGAAAAGATTCTCCATTAAGCTGGGGTCCTAAAGCGGAAGGCCAAACGGTAGAGAATTGGAATGGCGAAAGTGTTCCATTAAATACATACGATAACGTTTCCAGTTTCATGAAGCAAGGAGTTACTCAAAACTATAGCGTATCCTTTCAGCAACAATTTAAAAATACTTCAGTATATACTTCTTTCAACCGTTTGGAAGATAAAGGCATGGTACCCGGTATTAAGTTGACAAGAAACAATATCACTGCAAGAGCAGTAAGTAAATTTGGTACCGGCGATAAATGGACTACGGATACAAAGATTCAGTACAGTAATGCATTAGCAAACAACCGTCCTATTGGCGGTCGTGATAACAGCAATGCTTTTACTTTATACATGTTACCAAGGTCTATGGATATCCGCCAGTTCAGCAACCCTGTTAATGCTGATGGTAATATGATATGGTATCCGGGTGGCGGCAACCAGATCAACCCCTACTGGGCCAGCAAGTATAACCTGAACCAGGATTCAAGAGACCGTTTCATTATGAATGGATCCGTTAAATACAATTTTACCAGTTGGTTAAATGCTGAAGTAAAAGCAGGTAGTGATATGTACACTACTAATACTGAATCAAAATTATATGCAGGTGCTGCAGGTCTTTTATCAAAGACAGGCGCTTATTCCATAGGAAAGCAAACTTTCTCTGAAACCAACTTCAGCACATTGATCACTGCAAGAAAAGATAATGTATTTGGTAAATTAGGCGGAATTGTAACTGTGGGTGGTAACCTGATGAGTTCAAAATGGTCTTCTATCAGTGCTAACTCAGGAGCATTAAATGTTCCTAATTTATTCTCTGTAAACAATGGTATCAACCCTCCAACTGTAGGTGAAGGTTTCAGCCAGAGAAAGATCAACTCTTTGTACGGCAATGTTCAGGTTAACTATGATGGTTACCTGTACCTTGATGCAACATTCAGGAACGACTGGTCATCTACTTTGATCAAACAAAACCGTTCTTTCTTCTACCCGTCATTAAGCCTCTCCTATGTATTTACTGATATGTTCCGCAATATGGGCAACAGCTTGCCTGCCTGGATCAGTTATGGTAAACTGAGAGCTTCTTATGCCGCAGTAGGTAATAGCCTTAATGCTTATGAATTGTATAACACCTATACAATTGGTAAAGATCCTAACGGAAATACCACTGCTTCAAGAAAACCTATTAAGTATGATCCTTTTGTAAAAAGCGAGTTGATCAAATCTATTGAAATAGGTACTGAAATGCGTTTCTTCAACAGTCGTTTTGGTTTTGATTTTTCCTGGTACAAAGCAAATGCAACAAGACAGTTGATCAATCTGCCAATGGATCCCCAGAGTGGTTACTCTGCTATGAAGATCAATGCAGGCGATATTCAGAACACAGGTATTGAGTTAATGGTTGACGGAAGAATTTTAAGCAGCCCTAACTCTCTTAACTGGAATGCATCTATCAACTATTCTTCCAATAATAATACTGTAGAAGAATTGTTTGGTGATGTTACCCGTTACGATCTGGGAAGCTTTGATGATGTTGCTGTATTAGCAATAGTAGGTCAAAAATATGGCGAGATCTATGGTACTAAATTCAGCAGGGTTAAAAATGCAGCCAGCCCTTATTTCGGCCAGGTTATCTTAGGCGCTGATGGTTTACCTACAAGGGATCCTGAAATTGTAAAATTAGGTAACCAGCAGGCAACAGGTTTATTAGGTGTAACAAATACTTTTGAATATAAAGGTATTGGTTTATCATTCCTGGTTGATGCACGTTTTGGCGGACAAATGTTCTCTGCTACACAAGTAGCTATGCAAAGCAGCGGTACTGCCGCAATTACCGCTCCTAATGGTGCAAGAGAAAATTTCGTAGTAGATGGCGTTATAGCTGACGGAGCCGGTGGATTTACTAAAAATTCAGTAGCAGTAAGCCCCCAGTTATACTGGCAAAGGGTTTCAACTGCCAGCAACCTGGGTATAACAGAAGCTAACATATATGATGCATCAAACCTGCGTTTAAGGAACATTCAGTTGAACTATGACCTTCCGCTGAAATTTTTATCTAAAACTCCCATCCAAAGGGCCAGAGTTGGAGTGTCCTGTAATAATGTCTGGATGATCAAAAGTCACGTAAGAGGTATTGATCCTGAGTCTGTATATGCTACAAATACAAACGCTACCGGATTTGAAAATGCCGGTCTTCCAACAACACGTACATTCTTATTCAACTTAAGCTTAAGTTTCTAACCAATTAATTGTTATAAAATGAAAAAGATACTTAAAAAAGCATGCATGGTACTTACAGCCGTTGCGCTGTTGACTTCATGTAAAAAATTTGATGATATCAACAAAGATCCTCTTGCAGGAAGTGCAGAGCAGGTACAGGTTGAATACTTCATCAATGGTTCCATCATTGGAGCCCAAATGGATCCGCATATTGCAGAAAGGGTATTTGTTTTGTACTGGCAGGGTGGTGGCCGCCAGGCATTTAACGGCAGCCCCTTACTTACAGGTAGCTATAATGATGGCTGGTCAAGCGATTATTACGGATCTGGCTATATGTCCGGCTGGTTAAACTCAGCTAACGCAGCTATTACTGTTGCAGAAGAAAAAATAGCAGCCGGTAACATAAAAACATATACCAACAATTTGCTGCAGGTAGCACGTATCTGGAGAGCTTACCTGGTAAGCGAATTGACTGATAATTTCGGTCCTGTGCCTATCAATGGCTTCCAGGGCGTTAATCCCGATTTTGCCAGCGTTAAAGATGTATATTATTTCCTGCTGAGTGAATTGAAAGATGCAAGCAGCAAACTTGATGTGGCTGTTACTAACCCGGATGATGTAAAGAAACTGGATCCCGCATATAGCTATGATTATGCAAAATGGCGCAGGTATGCTAACTCAATGCGTTTGCGTTTAGCCATGCGTTTGTCAGAAGTGGATGCTACTAAAGCAAAAACTGAATTTGAAGCAGCTGCTTCGGGTCCATTGCTGACTGCAGCAGATCAAACTTTCCAGGTAGCTGAAAGAGGTGGCTGGGATGCTTTAACCGGCGATATGAGCCGCGAATGGAATCCTGGTTTTATAACTCCTACAGTTCGAAACCTTGCGCTTAACCTTGGCGGTATTAAATCAGAAGATCAGTTGTCTGCTGATTTTGATCCTTATATCAAACCAGTTAACTATATGGGTTTGAAATTAACTGATCATTTTACTACCAATACAAACGATCCTTCTGCAGGTTATTGGCTGGATGGTTTACCTTATGCTATTGATCCCCGTGCTTATAAAACATTTATTATTCCGGGAGATTTTGGCAATGCTGCTTTCAACTCTTATCCTTCATGGGATAATACAGCGAAAACAACAACAGCTAACCTTACAGATGGTACTCCTGCCAACACAGTGGTGAAAGCAATAGATGCCAAGTTCAC
The DNA here is from genome assembly GCA_015654695.1 of Chitinophagales bacterium. GTDB lineage: Bacteria > Bacteroidota > Bacteroidia > Chitinophagales > Chitinophagaceae > VBAT01. The sequence goes on from JAATGJ010000092.1 coordinate 14,551, forward strand.
GTATAATGCAAACGTTGCAGGTAGCTGGGGTGTTAAAGGAACTAAGAATGGTGTTATCAATCAGAATGGTACTATACCCCGTTTGGCTAACCAATTCCGTAACAGCAGCAATAAAAGGATATTCTTTGCTCCATGGGAAACTTATTTCCTGCTTGCTGAAGCAGCAGAAAAAGGCTGGGCTACACCTGTTACAGGTAAAGTAGCTTATGAAAACGGGGTAAAAGCCAGTTTTGAATACTGGGGTATTTCTTCTTTGGCAACAAGTTACCTTGCTTCACAGGACTTTAGCAGAACAGGTACTTCTGTAAGCTGGGATCATGTTACAGAACCTCCTGCAACTTACAGCATGAACTATATAGATGGTTATACCAATGCAGCAGGCGTTGCAACAGTGGCTTATCCTAAAAATGACTTGTACAAAGCAGGTGCTGTAAAAAATGATCATTTAACCAAGATCATTACACAAAAATTCATTGCACAAACACCATGGTTACCTTTGGAAACCTGGAATGATCAGAGAAGACTGGGGTTACCATTCTTTGAAAATCCTGCCGTTGAAGTTCCACTTGTAAATATGCCTGCATTAACTGCGGCTACGTACATGACAAGTAACGTGAAGTTCTTCCCTCAGCGTTTGAGATATCCTTCCGGCTTGAAAAATAGCAATGCTGCAGGATATAGCCAGGCTGTAGGATTACTGGGTGGTACTGATGAAGTGCTTACACCATTATGGTGGGCTAAACATTAATACGAATTTTGGCTTAGATTAGTTTTTTCGTCAGGCAGTTGTTCAGGCCGGTTGCAGGTGCAGCCGGCCTTTTTATTACATGGCCGGGTCATTATTGCTATTCATTTTGATTTTTTAAAGTAACCGCAATAAAATAAGCGTTCAGCATTATTATTAATTTAATATTTTAGCCCTGCGAACTTGCCAAACATGGGAAAAAAGCTTTTTTACAAAGGATTAATCTTTAGGGAATTTTATTTCTCCGGCACGCTCTCCTGTGCTGACTTAAGCGAAAGAATCGGGAAAAGCATTCCTCTTACCATGAAAATATTAAATGAGCTGATTGAAGAGGGTTATGTAAAAGAATCCGGTTATGCTCCATCCAGTGGCGGACGAAGACCCGTCATGTACACGATCAAAACAGATACCATTTACATATTATCGGTGGCAATGGACCAGTTGGTTACCCGCATCTCCCTGATGGATATTCAAAATAATCATGTAACAGGGGTAGAGAAATTTGAGCTGCCCTTGCAAAAAAACCCTGCTGCTCTTTCTTCGCTGGCAGAAAAAATGGAACAAGTGATCCGTAAGTCTGGAGTTGACAGGGAGAAGATAATCGGCGCCGGCATCGGTATGCCTGGTTTTATTGATTTTAAAAAAGGGATCAATTACACTTTTCTTAGTTCTGAAGATAGAACGATCACCCAGTATCTTTCTGACAAATTAGCTATTCCTGTTTATATAGATAACGATTCCAGTCTTATCGCCCTGGCTGAGTTCAGGTTTGGCGCCGCACGTCATCAAAAAAATGCAATGGTCATTAATATTGGCTGGGGCATAGGTTTAGGCATGATACTGAATGGCGAACTCTTTCGCGGTCACAATGGATTTGCCGGTGAGTTTAGTCACATGTCTTTGTTTAACAATAATAAGTTATGTGTTTGCGGTAAAACAGGGTGTCTTGAAACAGAAGCGTCCTTGCTGGTGGTAATTGAAAAAGCTATTGAAGGGTTAAAAACAGGTCGTTTGTCCGCACTTGGAAAAAATTTTCCAACAGGGCATTATGAACAGGATTGGGAAGCTATTGTTAACGCCTCCATTAAAGGTGATCAATACGTGGTAGAATTATTATCCGATACGGGTTATAATATAGGAAAAGGCGTTGCTATTTTAATACACCTGGTCAATCCTGAATCGGTCATACTTAGCGGCAGGGGTACCCTGGCGGGAAACGTATGGCAGGCGCCTATTCAGCAGGCATTGAATGAGCATTGCATTCCCCGGCTTGCTGTTAATACAACGGTAGCCATGTCCACGCTGGGTTACCAGGCCGAACTGATCGGTTCAGCGGCGTTAGTAATGGAAAAACAGGTAAAGGAAGCCGCAAATGCTCTTATAAAAGATAAAAAATCTCTCGCGTTGAAATGATAATATGATAAATGAAAATATTTTCAGTCATATTACCGGGTAAAGAAGTAATTATCCATTTACCGTTAAAGTGATTATTTAAATTCTTTGCTGCCTTCGGTTAAGCGATCAAATCCCGAAATTTGCAGTTCACAAAATGTGGGCAGCAGATAGTTTATGAAACTTTACCCCGAATCGGCGCATTTACAACTGGAGTTTGACAAAGTGAAAGCATTACTCGTGGAGCATTGCCAGGCTGAGTATGCCAAAAACAAAGCCCGGTCTCTTCGCATTCATACCCGGAAAGAGTTTATTGATGTAGAATTAAAGCAAAGCCATCAATACAGCCAGTTGCTGAGGAATAATATTTATTTTCCGAATGATCATATCCTCAACCTTGCCAAAGAATTAAAATTACTGGGCATACCCGGAGCCGTACTGATTGGTGAAGACCTGATGCAAATAAGGAAACTGGCGGAAAGCATAGAACGGATATTCCGCTGGTTTGATAATGAAAGAAAGACAGCTTATGAAGCATTGGCCAAAGTGATCAGCCATACGTATTATGAAAAGATCATTATCGCGATGATAGATGATGTATTGGATGAACACGGACAGGTAAAAGATAATGCGTCTAAGGAGCTGAAGGATATCCGTATGAATGTATATCGTAAGCGGAATGAATTACGGAAAGTATTTGAAAAGATCGTCGCTAAACTTAATAAACAGGGATACCTCGCAGAAATAGAAGAAAGTTTTATGAGCGGCCGCAGGGTGCTGGCGGTATTCGCTGAACAGAAGCGAACGGTGAAAGGAATTTTACATGGCGAAAGTGACAGTCGCAAAACAGCCTTTGTAGAACCGGAAGAAACCATTGAACTGAACAACCAGGTATATGAACTGGAAAATGATGAACGAAAAGAAGTCTATCGGATATTGCGTGAACTGACAGCCAGCTTAGCGTCCTACTCATCATTACTAACGGCATGGCATGCAGTCATTGGCGAATACGATTTTATCAGGGCGAAGGCAAAACTGGCGGCTGATATAAAAGGGGAGTATCCTGCTGTGGTGGATAAGGCCCATGTACATTTGGTGCAGGCCTATCATCCTTTATTGTATTTATATAATCAGCGCAGCAATAAAACAACTATTCCGGTATCTATTACTTTGGATGATAACAGGAGGATACTGGTGATCAGCGGGCCTAACGCAGGCGGCAAAACGGTTACGTTAAAAACAATAGGCTTATTGCAAATGATGGTGCAAAGCGGGTTGCTGGTGCCTGTGCATCCTTCCTCGCAATTTGGTATTTTCAAACAACTGATGATACATATCGGTGATACGCAGAGTATCGAGTTTGAATTGAGTACGTACAGCAGCCATCTCATCCACATGAAATACTTTATGGAGAATGCGAATGGTAAAACACTTTTCTTTATTGATGAACTGGGAAGCGGCAGTGATCCCAACCTCGGCGGCGCTTTCGCCGAAGTGATATTGCAGGAGCTGGCGAAGAAACATGCTTTCGGCGTTGTGACCACGCATTATCTTAATCTGAAAATAATGGCGGGAAAAACTCCCGGTATCATTAATGGCGCGATGGGTTTTGATGAAAAGAACCTGCAACCGCAATATAAATTACTGATCGGTAAACCCGGAAGTTCGTATACATTTTCCATTGCTGAGAGAATTGGTTTGGATAAAGACCTGGTCAAAAGGGCAAGGGAACTGGTGGATGATGACCAGTTCCGGCTGGATAAATTACTGAACCGTACCGAACAGGACCTGCGTGACCTGGAAAAGAAAGAAAAAGAACTGCAACTGGCTATAAAAGAAAATGAACGGCTGAAAAAAGAAATGGAGCAGGTATTGCATAAGGAGCGGCATACACAACAGGTGGAATTATTAAAAGAACAGAACCGTGTATCTGAAGAACGTATCGCTTACCTGAAAGATATGGAGCGCAAGCTGAAGCAGATGCTGATAGACTGGAGAAAAGAAGAGAACAAAAACAAAGTGATCAAACAGATGGAAGACCTGCTCTTCAAAAAGAATGAACAAAAGGTAATGGGTAAGATGCAGAAAAAGATAGATTCAAAATTTGCAGAAGTGGGCGGTGAAATAAAAGTGGGAGATAAAGTAAAAATGAAACGCAATCACCAGGTAGGCGAGGTGATAGAGATGAGGGGCAAAAGAGCAGTAGTAAAAATTGGTTTATTGCCGATGCAGGTGGAAGTGAATGACCTGGTGGTGGTGAAGGAAAAGTTGAATGAAGAATAATTTTTTGAAATGTAAGCAGATTTATTCGACAAGGAATGTTCATGGAAAGTATAAAAGCGGGCTGAGTTATGATTGTAATCTGACGCTGCTCCTGCCAGGTTGCATTTACCTCTTACTGGATTATCAGATAAAGGGGAATTCCTTAGATCACGACGAGGAGATATTTCCACAAATTGCATTTTTTGTTGAATGTCGTATAGCAATAACTATTATAACTGATTAACAAAAGCCGGGTTTATTATCAGGAATGATAATTGTCCTTCATTTGAAAATTAATAGTATATGGGAGATGTAAAAAACCTGGCGAATAAAGATGCTGTTGAAAAAATGCGGGAAATTGCCAAAGCCGCTAATATATGTATGTTCGTTACTAATTTATCGAGTTTGCCTTTATCAGCAAGCCCTATGGCCACACAGGAAGTGGATGATGAAGGTAATTTGTGGTTCTTTAGTAATAAAAACAGTAATAAAAATGCGGATATAGCTGAACATAACGAGGTTCAGTTATTTTATTCCCATACCGGTAATTATGAATACTTAAGTATTTATGGTAGGGCTGAAATAGTAATTGACAGGAAAAAAAATGAAGAGCTATGGACGCCGTTAGCAAAAGCATGGTTTAAAGAAGGTAAGGACGATCCTGAACTTACCCTTCTGAAAGTAACACCATCAGATGCTTATTACTGGGATACTAAAAACAGTAAAATGGTTTCATTTTTTAAAATTGCCATCAGCGCTATATCTGGTAAAGGAATGGATGATGGAGGAATAGAAGGGAATTTAGATGTTTAAATAGCCTTTATATTCTTTAATTCTGTAACGAGTGTCACAAACTTACGTTTCATAATTAAAGCTCAGGCCAGCGATATATGCAATCTACATGAAATTGACGCCTATCCGATAGCTATCGGATAGGCGTCAATCTGTAAAGAATTTAATATATATCACCAGGCTTCGTAGCAGCGCGAGGTCTGGTCGCCAGGTTTTCTTTGTTTGCGGAGTCTGGTGGCCGGGACATTGCCTTTCAAGTGATGTCTGGACCCGGCAGGAAAGAAAGTCCGGGGTTCGGACACTAAGCGAGGAAGAATTTCAACAACAATTTTAAAGCGTCTGCCCTGGATGAAAGCATTAGTTTATTAATTGCCCTTTCCGATGTTTACCTATCTTTAAAATTGCCAAACCACACCCACCATGTATTACCGGACCAAAAAACAGGTTCATATCCTCTTGCATCCCACTGAGGGCAATAGCAAACTAGACAAGATCATCAACACCTTTCTTATTACCCTCATCATCCTGAATGTAATAGTAGTGATACTCGAAACGGAGCATGCTATATATATACAGCACCAGTCTTTTTTTAAAAATTTTGATACGATATCCGTTATCATTTTCAGCATTGAGTATGTTTTGCGTGTCTGGAGTGCAACGCATGAAAAAAAGTATAAACACTGGCTCCGGGGCAGGTTACGTTATATGCTTACATGGGGAGCGATTATAGACCTGGTATCTATCCTTCCTTTTTATCTCCACGCTTTTACCGCATTGGATCTTCGGGTACTTCGTATTCTACGGTTATTACGGCTGCTGAGAGTATTCAGGCTTGCCAGCTATATGAAATCAACCCGGATGATCATAAACGTATTCCGTAGCCGTGCTCATGAATTATCTATCAGCCTGATCCTGATAGTCGGGCTGATCATCGTTTCGGCTTGTGTCATGTATTTTGTTGAGCATCCGGCACAACCTGATAAATTCCCCAGCATTCTCGCTACGCTTTGGTGGAGCATCGTAACGTTGACTACGGTAGGTTACGGCGATATTATTCCGATCACTCTTATGGGTAAGATACTCACTGCTGTCATCTCTCTATGCGGTGTAGCCCTCTTTGCTCTGCCCGCCGGTATCATAACAGCAGGATTCCTGGAAGAAATAAAAAAGATCAAAAAACCAAGAATACATAATTGCCCTCATTGCGGCCAGCCTTTAAACCTGCATGAACACAGTGACGCAGACCATTAATCTGAAAGAGAATTTACGCTTCGTAGCCGATGTCTGGGCGGTAACCTATACAATCTTAATAAAACATCAGGGGCCCGATCAGCGTCAATTTGTAACGGATGTATTCAAATAATATCATCTAGTTTCGTAGTACAGCCTGCCCCGCAGTATTGCGGGGGCGAGTCCGTCCGCCAGATTTATTTAGTTCCCAGAATCTGCTGGACGAGACATCGCCTTTCAAGGGGTGCGGAGACTCGGCAGGGAAGAGGAGACTTCGCAGAGCGGACCCTATATGGTAAAGAGTACTGCCATTTAACATAATGCTGTTTCATACACTCCTGATACTCTATCCATGCTTTTTCCATACTGCATCCATATACCATTCATACACCCTGAACGCTTTTAGTATGCCTTTGGGTGGGCTTTGAGTGGGAGTTGCTTCGCTTTCGCCCAGATTATTCTTTTTTTTGTGCTGATATAATAGAAGCCCCCTTCTGATTCAAAGAACTTTTTACTCACGATTCACATATTCTTACTTTTGAGATAGCTTTTATATTCGCTATGGACAAAAACAAATCTGGCAAAGGCTTGGAAATTCTATTGAATTACACACAAAAACAAATTAAAACTTTCTTATGAAAAGAATTTACTTCCTCCTCATTTCCCTGGCAATGACATTGATGGCGAATGCACAGAATGTGAATGTTAACCCGGGTGCAGGCAGTTATCCTGACCTGGCAAGTGCTTTTGCAGCCATCAATGCCGGTACACATACAGGTGCTATCACAGTAGATATCGTTGGCAATACAACAGAGACAGTTTCCGCTGTTTTGAATGCAAGTGGTGTAGGTGCCGCAAGCTATACAAATATATTTATTCAACCCAGCGGTGGTGGTCCAAGAACCATAACGGGCGCTATTACCGGTATCCTTATTGATCTGAATGGCGCTGATGCCGTATTCATAGATGGTTTGAATACCGGTGGTAACAGTTTAACCATTTCCAATACAGCTACAGGCGCTTCCAATACTATTCGTTTTATTGGTGATGCCTCCGGCAATACCATTCAAAATTGTATCCTTCAGGGTTCAGCATCTACCGCGTCCAATGGGGTGGTATTTTTTAGTACCGGTACTTCTACCGGTAATGATGGAAATAACATTAATAATTGTAACATTACTGCGGCTGGTGCAAATTTGCCTGTTAATTGTATTTTTTCTTTGGGTACCAGCTCGATTATTGACAACAGCGGTAATACCATTAATACTAATAATATTTCCGACTTTTTCAGCGCTTCCCTTGTTTCTATCGGAATTAACATTGCCAGCACGGGAAATTCAACCTGGACTATTACCAATAACAGATTATTTCAAACAGCTACAAGAACCTATACTTCTGCCAATATCCATAATGGAATAAATATTGCTGCTGGTGATGGTTATACTATAGCAGGAAACATCATTGGTTTTGCTAATTCAGGTGGAACAGGTACAACCAATATGGTTGGAAATTCTTTAGGTTTGACAGGGTTTCCCGTTTCTTATACGCCTTCAGGGGCTGCCAATGCTACAAGATATATTGCAATTAATTGTGCTTTTACGGCTGCCGGCATAGTTTCATCCATTCAAAATAATACAATTGCAGGATTTGCTCTTTATACATCCAGCGGAGTTGCAATAACAAACGGTATCTGGTGTGGAATAAATGTAATCTCAGGTAATGTGAATATTGGTACAACCACGGGAAATATGATCGGTTCAAGTTCAGGAACAGGATCAATTTATACTGCCTGTTCAACTACAGGAGGAACGATTGCAGGCATATATGTAACAAGTGCAAATACGGTGAACATTCAGAACAATACTATCGGAGCTTTGAACGCAATGGGAACAACAGCTTCTACTTGCGGAGGAATAAATGGCATTAATACTACCGGTGCGGGAACATTCAATATATCGGGTAATACCATAGGAAATTCTACAAACCCCAATTTAAGAATGGGAACTCTTACAGCAGGGGCAAATCTTTCAAATACCGGGGCATTTGGAATTTCAACCGGCCTTTCAGCCTTTAATGGCATACTTTATAGCGGCAGTACTGCGATTACTATAGGGAGTCAAAGTTTACCTAACATTGTAAGAAATGCTTCACAAAATTCAAGCAGTGTATCTTCTTCTATCAGGGGTATCGTAAGTTCCGGCATCCCGGTAATCGCGTACAATAGCATTAACAATTTAACCTCTCAAACCCCGAATACAGCCCTTTCCAGTACATTATTGGCCGGAATGGGTATTTTTCTAAATTCTATAACTATTGCCGGAGCTGTAGTAAATAGCAATACGATTAATTCATTATCATTATCAAACACAGGAACCGTTGGTAATAATATAGCAGGTATTGCTATTTATGCAGGTACTTCAACTATTTCAAACAACCAAATTTATGATATTAATAATGCAAGTACATCAACAGCAACTGCAACACCGGGAACAGCTACAGGAATATTTTTGCGTCAACCAAACGGGACTATAACCTTATATAATAATATGATTTCATTAGGCAACGGTCAGGCAACTAATACAGCTTTTAATGGAATATGGCAACAAAATTCGGCAGTGGCTTATACATTAAACGAATATTTTAACACCATTAACATTGAAGGTACTGCCGCTACAGGGGCGCAACCCAGTTTTTGTCATAACAGGAGTTCTTATTCTATTATGACAGTAACTACTACTGTGGATATAAGAAACAATATTTTTAATAATACACGTTCAGGAGGTACCGGAAAACATTATGCCATAGGTAACTGTTATGGCGCCACGGCAGTTGCCACAGGTTGGGCTGCCAATGCATCTAACTACAATGTGTTAAATGCCAATGCTGCTACTGTTGGTTTCTGGACTACCGATCAGACTTTTTCCGGCTGGCAAACAGCCTCTGCAAGTGATGTGAATTCACTTTCACCGGTTCCTGTAGTGTTTGTAAATTCTGCAACTGATCTGCATTTAAGCAGTGCAGCAGGTGTAAACTGCCAGTTGGACGGTCTGGCCACACCCATTGGTACTGTAACTGTTGATATTGATAATGCGGCCCGGGATGCAGCAGTTCCGGATATGGGTGCGGATGAATTTACACCTGTTCCATCTTCTACTCTGGCAGCATCAGCAGGCGGTGGCCAGGTTTGCAGCAACATAGCAATAAGCGGGGCAGGTACCATTTATAGAGATGCAAGCTGTAATACAATCGCCGGAATATTACCGAATGGCGGCAGCCCGGTTAGCGGCTTGGTAAACACATGTGTAACGATTGATGCTACCGTTCAATCTTACGGCGGGAATGTCTATGTGCAGCGCCACTTTGATATTACTCCTGCCGTTAACCAAACTACGGCTACTGCAAGGATAACCCTGTATGTTTTGCAATCAGAGTTTGATAGTTATAACGTAGCAAATGGAATACAATCTGACTTGCCAACCGGGTCCGGGGATGCTACCGGAATAGCCAACCTTAGAATAACCAAGTACAGTGGTAATGGAACACTTCCTGGTACCTATTCGCCCGGTGTGGCAACATTTATTAATCCTGCAGATGCAGATATAGTGTGGGATGTTCTTAACAACTGGTGGACAATCAGTTTCGATATAACAGGGTTCTCTGGCTTTTTCATCCACACCGGATCGGGAGTTTTACCTGTTAGCATTCTCCACTTCAGCGGATACAAAGATGGCAGCCGCAACCAACTACGCTGGACAACAGGCAGCGAACAAAACAACAGTGGTTTCGAAATGCAGCGTTCTGCGGATGGTGTAAATTATAATGCCATTGGTTTTGTAAACTCATCGGCATTGGGTGGAAACAGTACATCGCAATTGGACTATGTATTTACTGATAACAGTGTTGTGGGAAGCAGGCAGTATTATCGTTTGCGCCAGATGAATTTTGATGGCAACAGCGAGCTTAGCAATATTGTGCTGATCAAAGGTGACAAGCCGGTAACATTGACAATTGATGGATTGTTCCCGAACCCCGCCGGTTCAGTGGTGAATGTTTTGATCGCTACGGCGAATAAGGATAAAATCACATTGATAATTACTGATATTGCAGGCAGAAAGGTGATCGAACAACTGGTGAGTGTAGAAGCCGGAAGCAATACGATACCCGTTGACATCAACAAACTGACCAGGGGAACGTATATAGTGAAATTGGTTTGCCCGGATGGGCATCGGGATAATTGTGAGAGTGCGGTGGGTAAGTTGGTGAAGCAGTAGTTTTTACAGGATAAAAATTTATTACCATCCTCCCTGTAGTTCACAGGGAGGATTTTTTTGATAATAATAAAGAATAAAAATGACCCATCATAAAATTTTCCGGTACTGTCCAGGTTTGAAAAACTTATGCCAGGCGGGTAACAATTAATTTTATCTGCATTTATTTCGACTGGTGCTGTATTTGATATTTTTAAAAGAACCAATATGATGCCATACAGACATTGTGATTTTGGAGGGTGTGGTTATTATAGCTACTCTTTAACTAAATCGATTTTTAAAATTGATTTGCTCAGATTAATGGTTTTTTATAAATGCTCTGATACTATTCTTCTAAAAAATAATTTAACGGGAAATTTTACTGAGGTAGAACTGGCGATAATTAAACAAAGTCAGTATGGGAAAAATCCCGTTGATACCAGTATATTATTGAAATGATATTAAAAATTAAAAGAGGCTTCGGCCTCTTTTTTATTGCGCCAGTTGCAGTACATTATACCAATTATAAATCATAGATAGTCTGATAAGTGTCTAAATAAAAAGGATACCCTGTTATATTAATAATCGCCTGGTTTGTAACTCTGTTTTGGATGATAGTTTTGATGGCATCCGATAACTCATCAAGTGAATGATAGACCTGATTGGTCATTTCTTTTTTAATAATTCTCCATACCTGCTCTGCCGGATTTAGTTCAGGGCTATAAGGAGGCAGGAATAGTAGCCGATATTAGGTGGTATCACCAATCTGTTTGCTTTGTGAAAAGCGCCGTTGTCCAGGACGACTATTTTGTATTCCTTCGGTTGGTGTTTTGACAGTTCATCTAAAAATTGCTGAAACATATCGGTGTTGCAAAAGGTAAGCTCCAGCATTACCGTACTGCCTGTTATGGGAGAGAATGCGCCAAACAGGTACAGGTTCTTTTAATTCCGCGACGAGTGTCCGAAACTCACGCTTCTAAGCCGATGTCTGGGCCAGCAATATATACAATCTAAATGAAACTGGCGGCCCGATCCGATAGCTATCGGATCGGCGTTAATCTGTAACAGATTTCGTTAGATCAAGGTATCTAGCTCCAGTAAATTCATCACAAAGCAAGTTGGATGTGATCTTCGCAAGCTCGGCACGAAAAAATAAATTCATTCAGGTTCTTTGATCTTTCACTTACCAGGCATTTAAAAATTTACAAATTTTGCTCCGTAGGACGACGAGTGCCATATATCCACACAATGTCATCTGACACAGAATCTTTGAAGGAGTGGGACACTCGGCTTCGAATTAACTAATGTGAGACATTTGTCTCCGAATTAGGTAATGTGAAGCGATTAATTCTTCGCCGAAGTAATGCAAGACAATGCAGGAACAGAATCTACGACATCCCTATATCCATATCGTTGCGCTTCATACTGATAATAACAAGCAGAATCTATAACATTCTTTTTCTGATATATGGCTGACAAATAAGCGCAACCTTCGCCTACTTCATAATTATCCGCCACTAAATGGATAAAATCATTCCTTGCATAATCTAAAAGTCTTAAGTCATAATAAATAATTCCGCGGAAAAAAATTAACTCATTATATTTTATATCAAATCTTTGTGAAAAATAGTTATTGTAATCTCTCGCATAGCCATCTTTATATTTTACAGACATCGCCTTATTAATAAGTATCAATGCCGAATCATTGATATTATCAAAGTTGTATAAAGAAGATAAACAATACAAAGAATATACGCTGCTGTCGTTTATCTGTAAAGCCTTGATAAAGTCAGGTTTTGCTAATGAAAATCTTTTCCCATCCATCCTTAGCCATCCCCTTACTTGATAGGCCTTTTCGCAAAAAGGGTTTTTGGCTATTAGTTGATCAAGTTGTATAGCAATCGCCCAAAAGATAAGATTATACTCTCTTCACCACTATCTTCTCCATCCCCAGGTAAGTAATAATAATTTTTATTGTATCACCGGGCTTTTCTGGAAGATCAGCTTTGTTAGCAGGTAACGGGATCTTTGCCTGAATCTTATTACCCATTACATTAAGATAAATACCATGCGGGCCTGTTTTAAAAACGGTGGCATCAATCACGGTGTTATTGTCAAAACATTGCTGCGCTTTTTTATACTCGGGTATAAACTGGCGGTTTAAAAGCAGGGCCGTCGCTTTATCCGGGTTGGCAACATTTTCAAGCATAAAAAGTACGGGTTCGTTCAGGGCTGTTGGCGGTGGTTCTTTTTCCCAGGGAGATAATTTAAGCGGGAAGAAATGATAACTGCCGATCTCTTTGATAAAGTATTTATCGTCCACCTGTTTTAAATAACCGGAGAATTTATTTTCCGTAGTGGCTTTATGCAATAAAACGCTTAATGAATTATTATAACGGAACCGGATATGGTCGGCTACCATTTTATCTCCCCGCGCCGATCTTATCAATACAAAATTAACTTCATCCCCTTCGCGGAAGTGGTGCGGTTTCTTAACGATTTTCTCTTCTTTTACTTTCAGCAGGTCAGCTTCTTTGATGCTACCATTAACGGATTTCAGTTTGCCATTGTGCAGGTATTCAATGCTCACATACTTTTTTTCGTATTGAACGAATGTGATCTTTCCTTCCAGTATTTTATCATCCATATAGCCAGTATTTGTTCAGCACTTCTAATATTATCAAAGCAAAGATCATGTAGGAGTGCAGTGTTTATATTACGTCAATCTTCACCTGGCTTTTATAGGATAGCTTCAGTTATGGCTATCACCTTCCAGGTCCATATTGCTTCCACCATCCAATGATGACGATTCCCAATGGAACTACGGACATTACTAGTACTATTATGGTTGACCAGTTTCGCTGAACCAGCATTAATAGTATTCCAACAACGATATAAGCAACTAATGCAAGCAGAAAGGGAATGGCAGTTCCTTTGCCGGCAGGGTCGGTTCCATTGCGGGAGAAAAAAATAGCATAGACCCACAGCAGTAAAAGTAATATCTCCAGTATGATGGCAATCCAGCCTGCGGCAAACATGTTTTTATTTTTAGTCAACTCCATTGATCAAGGGTCAGTCTTTTAGAAAAAATGCTTTTAGTTCGGTGGCATCATCAGGTTTCATTTTTCCACCGAGTACCAATCTCAGTTGCCTTCTTCTCAAAGCGCCATCGAATAACTTATGTTCTTCTTCTGATTCCGGAATAAGTGATGGTACAGAACGCGGCTTCCCGTTGGGATCAAGGGATACAAACGTGTAATAGGCTTCGTTGCTTTTATATTTATACTGCTGCAGCGCATCTTCTCCCCATACTTTTAAATGTACTTCCATAGATGTATTGAATACACGGGTCACTTTCGCTTCTATATGCACCACGTTGCCCAGCCTGATAGGCGATTCAAAAGATATATTATCTACGGAAGCAGTGACCACAGGCGACCCGCAATGTTTCATAGCGGCAAGAGCGGAGGCAATATCCATCCAGTACATCAGGCGCCCACCCATCAGGTTGCCAAAAGTGTTGGTGTCGTTGGGCAGCACCAGTTCTGTCATGATCACTAAACTATCTTGAGGTTTCTTTCCGGTCATGTAGTAAATTTTGCGCAAAGATAAGCGCAGAAGCCTGAGGTCTGAAGTCGAAGAAGTACGAAGTCTGAAGTCGGAGGTATGAAAGAGTCTTCGAGGTTGAGGTTTCCTTTCAGACTTCCGACCTCATGCCTCTGACCTCCGGACTCATGCCTCCGGCATCCCGCCTCCGGTTGCCCACTTCTCTTTACATTTGCAGCACATTCATATAACTGCTATGGCTTCATACCCTGTTATTTCTTTCGACAATACTGAATTTGCATTTGAATACAAGACGGATAAACAACTAAAGAAAGCCAGTTTTCTTTTTTCCCTGATGGGAAAACCCTGGCTGGTAAAAATGGGAACAAGACTGGCTCCCTGGTCTATCCGGGCTGGTTTGCCGATGAATGGTATAATCAGGAATACTATCTTCAGCCAGTTCGTAGGTGGTGAGACATTAGATGAAACCGCACAGGTAGCAAAGAAACTTGGTGATTATCATGTGCAGGTAATACTTGATTATGGCGTAGAAGGAAAGGAAGGAGAAGAAAATTTTGATCATGCCTGCGAAGAATTTATTCGGGTGATCAATTATGCCGGTACCCAATCCAACACCTTGCCTGCCGGCAGGCTGGTACCTTTTATGAGTGTAAAGGTGACAGGCTTTGCCCGGTTTAGTTTGCTGGAAAAGCTGGATGCGATGATGCATAATGGGGAAGGAACACTGATGAAAAAATATTTAACGGCTATAGATAGTTTGACTGCGGATGAAAAGGAAGAATGGCATAAGGTTCGCCACCGGATGATGCGTGTGTGTGAAGCCGGGTTAGAAAAAAAGATCGGGGTATTAATAGATGCCGAGGAAACATGGATACAAGACCCGGTAGATGCACTGACCATCCTGATGATGGATACATTTAATAAGGAAAGAGCGGTTGTTTACAACACGCTTCAGCATTACCGGCATGACAGGCTGAAATTTTTAAAGGATAGCTATGAAGCTGCGGTAGAAAGAAAATTCATACTGGGCGCCAAACTGGTTCGCGGGGCATATATGGAAAAAGAAAGAAAGAGGGCTGAAGAAAAAGGATACCCTTCACCCATACAACCGGATAAGGAATCAAGCGACAGGGATTATAATGCCGGTGTTGAATTTTGCATAGAACACCTGGACCGTATTGCATTGATTGTCGCCTCTCACAATGAATACAGTAATTTGTTAGCGACGGAATTATTGCGGAAAAAAGGATTACCACTGGATCATCCCAATGTTCACTGGAGCCAGTTATACGGCATGAGCGATAATATTACCTTTAATCTCGCCCATGCCGGATGCAGCGTCAGCAAATACCTGCCTTTTGGCCCTATTAAAGATGTGATTCCTTACCTGATGCGCAGGGCGCAGGAAAATACTTCCGTAAAAGGGCAAACGGGAAGAGAACTTGGGTTGATAAAAAAAGAATTGCAAAGGAGGAAGAAGGGATAATTATTTTTATTGACTATCCGGATAAAGCAACCAAAAGTTTATTTGAAACACCCTTCCTTTCGCCAGGGGCAGATAGAAGTAACTGTCTCAAAAGTCAATTCCTGAATATACGCGGGCAAGGTGATAAGACGGTAAGTATTGAAATTCAATTACTATTTTCTTTCCGCCTTTCCGTCTTCCCGGCAATAAATAGCTTTTGAGGATAGTCTTGTTTCTGTCTATTGTGTACTATGTGGCTATATGGTTCCATTTAAAGGTGTTTATATGGAAGTAGTCTTTTATTTTTTAAACATAGGCAGGGGATGTAAAGGATGTTTAAAGAAATTTTTTGCAATCGCCTTCATAAGGAAAATATGAAAGCCCAGGTTGGGCAACTTTCTTCTGTTCTCTTTAATTTTTCGCTTGTCGCAACCAAAAGCCAGTAATCCTAAAGAAACATCTATCCAGTCTGCTTTCCGGAAGTTTTGTACAGTTTTTTCATGTTCGCCCCGGTACCTGCTTATTTTATGGTGCCAGTATATCATCAGGGTGATCTCATTGATCCATTCTTTTTTATCCATTTCAGTTAAGTAAATGCGGGCCTGTTCAATAGAAGGGTTTAAATAATCAATCGTATAATCGGACCAGATACCGATATCGTGGAATACCGCAGCAATGGCATATTTTTCTTCATGTGTCTTTTCGCTGTCCATTAAAAGACAATTCAAAAAGACACGATATACATGATTTTTATATCTGTCATGATCTGCGCCCATAACCGGCCTGAACTTTTCCATTAAATCCTCTATGATTGTATTTGAATATTCCATTTTGTAAAAAATTTAATAACGCGATATCCTTTGCCGGTATTTTTTTGGTCTTATACAACAGACGCTTTGTTCAATCTCCAGTAAGCAAAAGAAGTAAATAAAGCCAATCCACCCACTAACCACCATAAAGCTGCGAAACCTGAATGTTCCGCTAATTGTGCGCCGAGTAATGGCCCCAGGCATTGCGCCGCTGACCAGGCCATGGTATATAATCCTGCATATTGTCCCCGGTTGGAAGTTTGTGTACGGCTGATCCAGTAAGTATTCATGAAGGGCATAGAAAAAATTTCGCCGAATGTGATAAGTATGATCATAGCGAATGCAAGCGCTGCACCCATACCCGGCAGGTTCAGCATAAGAAAGGAGAGACCTGTCAATGCTACACCGAACATTATATAAACAGTGTTCTTTCTTTTACCTTCCAGTTTATATACCAATACCATTTCTACCAATGCGATGATGATACCATTGATCGCCATCAGGAACCCGATATAGGGCTGTGAGAAATGCAGTTCCTTTTTAAAGAACACAGGCAAATTGGTAAATATCTGGAAGAAGCAACTGGCGAATAACATGGTGATGAGGATAAACCATAAATAAGTTTTATCCTTATAGGCGGAATGAATAACGGTAGTATCACCCGCCAATTTTTTTACGGGTTTATAGTCAACCGGTTTCAGGAAGACCCACATGATCAGCGCGGCGCAAATATTAGTGACACCGTCAATCCAGAAAAGTAATTCATAATTAATATCTGCGATCAGTCCGCCCATGCCGCTGCCAAGAGCCCACCCGATATTAATCGCCAGCCTGTTGAGTGCATAAGAACGTGTGCGGTTCTCTTCTTTACTATAAAAAGCGATAGCCGTTGAATTAGCCGGTCGAAAGGCTTCATTGACAAAACTGACTAAGAAAGTGAAAAGACATATCAGTGGGTAAGTATGCATTTGGCCCAATACCATGAATAAGACGCCACCACCAGTTAACGTAATCAGTTGTACGGGATAGAAACCGATCTTATCCGTTAATCTTCCTCCAAAGTAAGCGCCGCTGAAAGCCCCTGCACCAAATAATCCAAATACAATACCTGCCTGCCCGATGCTATAACCAATGCTCGTAAGATACAATGTCATGAAGGGTATCACCATGGTGCCACTCCTGTTGATCAGCATCACCAGTGATAGTAGCCAGGTTGACCTTGACAGACCTGAATAAGCATTGCGGTATGTTCTTGCAGTGGTTGCGAGCATAAGAGGCGTAAAGTTATGGGCTAAGAGTTGAAGGAGAGAAGGAGTGAAAGAGAAAATACATGTATGGCGTAACTGCCGGATAACTGCCCAGGCCAGGAAAGTTTGATCTCGTTTATCTCTTTTCCTCTTTTGACTTCCTGGCTATTCACAATGTATAACCGGCGCCCCCATGGCAGCAGCATATCTTTCCATTCCATGCTGGTATCCTGCTTCGCCAAACCAGTCGGCTGCAGTATTACCCTTATTTTTTCCGGAAAGGGAAATGTTTACCTGTTTACCATCGCCGCTGGTATGCGTATAGCCGGAAAAACCGCTGGTGAATTCCAGCAGGTCCAACGCAGTGCTGATGATAGTAAAAGCGGCGCTTAGTTTTGTATTGATATTTTTATAACCGATGCTGATGTCCGCAGCAGAAGGACCATTGGTAAACAGCTCGCCCAGTTTTTTCATTTTATCCGTACAGGGAAATTTTGCTACAATATCATTTGCGTTTTCAATGCGTACGGCATCCGGGAATTTTTTATCAAAGTCTTCTGCAAATGATTTGTTTCCGGGAGCGGGAGCTGCAAACGTTATGACGTTGATATTATTTTTGGGATGGCCGCTTTCGTTGAACTTAAACCACAGGTAAGAAGCGTAAACAATCGCCAGGTTGCCGCCGAGACTATGCCCTGTTAAAATCAAAGGCTTTTCCTCAGTCAGGGTTTCTGATAAAAAAGTCCACAACGATTTACCACTTACTTTATCCTTCATCTTTTCAATGTTCTGCCAGGCGATATAAGATCCCTGCGATATTTTTGCTTTCTCATTACTGCTGTATGGCCATTTATCCTGTATCGCTACATTCAGATCGTGATATATCCAGTTGTTGAAAGCATCTTCAGTAAATGAAAGCAGCGAACCACGGATGGCCAGCGCATATTTTTCGCCATCGGTAGCAACAAAAGTATAATTACCACTAATAGACGCCGGATTCCAGACCACTTTCCATCCCGGGGCGTATTTATCTAATTGTTCCTGCTGATCAGGACAATAGGTGATTTCAGAAAAAATAGCGGCTGTGGTATCTGTAAACAGAGGTTTGGGTGGCGGTATATTTTCCGCCTGTTCCTCTTCCAGGCTTTCAGCAGGTGAGGCAGTTTTTTGGCTTTGATCATTGCAGGATAATAAAATGCCTGAGCTGAATAAAAGAAATAAATAGGTTCTCATAATAATGCTAGTATTAAAAATACAGATTTTTTGCAGAGGGTTCCGAATGGGAACAGAACAGCAGATTTTATTTCCTGGGGTAGGGGCAAAAAAATTGGGGGCAGAATAGAGATTCACCCCCGTTTTTAAAATCCAATATCCTATGAAAAACCAAGACAATGATAGTACTAATATTGTAAATAACAAATACCACTTTAAAGTTATTTTACGAAACGGCTATATTTATACCTGTTTGTGGTATTCCAATACTGATTTTTAGCTGAACTATGTCATTAATAAATACTTTAGATGGCCCTCTTTAAAACATTCGGCAGCAACCCTTCAGGTAAAGACCTGGATAGAATAGTCGCATCTGCTAACTATAAGCAAAATATCTTTCAAAACCTTTCAGTAACAAGGGCTTTAATGGAAGGGACTTCTTATATAAAGCTAACATGGCGCTTCTTTAATAAGCCGAAAAATACCGCACCTGATTCCCCATTGCCATCTGTTAAAATCGCATTGCAACCGATTGCAACAGAAAAGCCAACCATTAACTGGTTTGGACATTCCTCTTATCTTATTCGCATAAACGGCAGAACCATCCTCGTTGACCCGGTTTTTTGCGGTTATGCCTCTCCTTTTTCCTTTACCGGGAAAAGCTTTAAAGGGGCTGATGTTTATTCTGCAGATGACATGCCGGATATTGACCTGCTGATACTAACACATGATCATTATGATCACCTTGACTATCATACCGTATTAAAGCTACAATCCAGGACAAAAGTTATCTGCACTTCTCTTGGTGTCGGCTCGCATTTACGGTATTGGGGTATTGATCCTGCTATCATCACAGAGTTCGACTGGTGGGAGGACAAACAGGTTTTTGATAATATTCACATAACAGCAGCTCCCGCCCGTCATTTTTCCGGCAGGTCATTTACAAGAAGCAAAACACTTTGGTCATCTTTTATCCTTCGTTCCGGTGATTACAATATCTATATTGGCGGAGACAGTGGTTATGATTCGCATTTTAAAACCATCGGGGAGAAATTCGGACCTTTTGATATTGCCATACTGGAAACAGGTCAGTACGGCGCTGCATGGACCTATATTCACATGATGCCGGAAGAAGCGGTACAGGCATCCGTTGATCTGCAGGCAAAAGTGATGTTGCCGGTTCATTGGGGAAAATTTACATTAGCCATGCATCCATGGAATGAACCCATAAATAGAGTGATCGCCAAAGCAAAAGAACTGAATGTAAAAGTGACCACCCCGCTAATTGGTGAACCTGTTGTGCTGAATGAATCATACCCGGATAAACAGTGGTGGTAAAATTTAGCTGGGATAAAAATTTTCCGCCATCCAATGATATATAAAAAGATCATCCCGCCTCAGGCGGGATGACGGCAATATTCATGGGATATTGACTTCTATTCACGGATGATCCTGCCATTACCACTTGTTACAAACTGGGTAGTTGTGGGATTTCCTTTATAATAAACCCTGCTTTGTCCCGATGCTTCTGCGAAAAACCTTTCCATTGGTTTTACGAATGCTTTAGAAGTACCGGAAACGCTTATATCTACTTCAGTGGCGTTTGTGCCATACGAGTTTAATTGAGAATTGCCTGATATATTTCCGTGCAGGGTTTCTGTATTACCGGTAAGGTGAAGCACCGAAGTTCCGGATAATTCTATCTGTGCATTAATGGCCGTACCGGTCATTGTACATTCAGAAGCGCCTGACAATACATTTTTCACTACCACTGGCTGTCCGCTGAAACCATTAATAGTTCCTTTGGCAGCGCCATTGAGGTGAAGCGCTGTAAGCACCGGCAGCGTAATGATAAAATCAACCCGGTACCGGTTCATTTTATACGCCCGGTATTTAAGATCAAGAATGCCGCCGGCGCCAACTGAAAGAGCAAGATCGGCCAGGTCATCAGCGCAACCTGTTGCCTTAATACTAAAATCAGTTCCTTTGGTAACTGTTACCGTAAAGGTTTCTCCCGCATTGATACTGGTGAAACCGGTCAAAGCAAAATTCTTTTCCGTAGCACCGGGGCATTCCTTTTTTTCTTTTTCACAGGAAGACACGGCAAATACAATTGCCGTAAATAGTATCCACTTTTTCATAATAGAAGGTTTAATGGTTAATGATTTAAATAATGGTACAGCAAAATTATTGTTCCCGCGAACCTGTCCCCGGTCATTAGGATGAAAGGAACTGGTTGTTAAAAAGAATTAAGAAACTTGTATGCGCAGGTTAATCATCGTTAATAAATGTTGTTTGAAAAGATACTTGAACGGCGCCCGGGCACGGTATCATAATATTCTTTACATTCGGGTAAATCTTAAGCCAACAACCATGAGTAAATCTTCACGTCGCAGTTTTATCGCTGATACAGGGAAAGCCGCTATGGCCGGAACGGTTTTATTAGCTGTCAATAATCATCAATCAAAAGAAATGAAAAACGTATTTGTACATCATGTGTATTTCTGGCTGAAAAATGCCGGTAATGCGGAAGACCTCGGCAAGCTGCTGGCGGGTTTGAAAAAGCTTTCTGCTGTTACAACGATCAAACAGTTTCATATCGGCAAACCTGCGGATACCAACCGTGGCGTTATTGATACTTCTTATGCCGTTTCATGGTTAGCGCTTTTTGATAATGGCGCTGACCAGGCCAGCTATCAAACAGATCCTATTCACCTCAAGTTTGTGGAAGAATGTTCTTCTCTCTGGAATAAAGTGATCGTGTATGATTCGGTGGATAGCTGAATTATTTCAACCCGTTTCCACTCAATAGAGTTTCCAGATTTGTATAGCCGGTAAAAGACCTGCCATCATTTCCATTAACTTGGCGCCTGGTAAAAATCATATCATGAAAAAATACCTCTTTTTTCTCTTTGTACTGGCGGTCTTCAATGCGTGTGCGCAGACTGCACCTAAAATGGATTTTGAAAAATATAATCCGCCCTCTACGTTAGTGGTGCCGGAGCATAAACTGGCAAAAGCTAAATTTCCTTTTATTGATGTGCATAATCACCAGTTCGGTATGCCGGATATGGATCTTGGCAAGCTGATTACAGACATGGACAAACTGAATATGAAAGTAATGGTGAACCTGAGCGGCCAGAGCGGTGAGTCACTTAAACGATCAGTTGCCAATGTAAAACAGAATTATCCCAAACGTTTTATTGTATTCGCCAACGTTGATTTTAAAGGAGTGGGGGATGAAGGCTGGGGAGAAAAAGCAGCCAAACAATTAGAAGAGGATGTAAAGAATGGAGCCAATGGATTAAAAATATACAAGAGCCTGGGTTTTTCCGTCAATGATATCAAGGGTAAAAGAGTAACGGTGGATGATGCGAGGCTTGATCTTGTCTGGAAAAAAGCAGGTGAATTAAAAATACCCGTGATCATTCATACCGCAGATCCCAAACCTTTTTGGTCGCCCATGGATGAAAACAATGAACGATGGATGGAATTAGCTACACATGCCGGGCGTAAAAGGAGTGATACCGACCCCGCCCCATGGGATACATTGATTGCAGAGCAGCACCGCCTGTTCAAAAAACATCCAAAGACTACTTTTATCGCCGCTCATTTTGGCTGGTATCCTAATGACCTGGAGAAGCTCGGCAAGTTATTGGATGAAATGCCGAATGTAGTGGTTGAATTTGGGGCGGTAATAGCAGAATTAGGAAGACAACCACGGATGGCCAAACAGTTTTTTACCACATACCAGGACAGGATATTATTCGGAAAAGACAGTTGGGTGCCTGAGGAATACGCTACTTATTTCCGGGTGCTGGAAACGGAAGATGAATATTTTCCCTATCATAAAAAGTATCATGCATTCTGGGCCATGTATGGCATGGGATTGCCGGATGCTATCCTGAAAAAGATCTATTATAAAAATGCGTTGCGCATTATCCCCAATATTGATAAGACACAGTTCCCGGATTGATGATTATCCTGATAGTTGATCAGTCATACTTGCTATATATAATAACATCAATGATAAAGTCCGGGAATTTCATGTAAAAAAATGTGTGAATTATGTAACTGAATTTTGAATCTCCAGGTCATTTACTTCAATAGTAGATTGTTAGAGTTATATAATTATTATTTGTCCCCTCAAAAAAGATCATAGGTTAACAATATTAACAGCATTAATTGGAAAACAAGTCTACATTGTGTACCAACATCGTAGTTCTTTATTTATCCCCCGCACTTTTAATGTTAATAATCCTTGTGTTCTTTTTGTGTCACTGGTACCTGGCGATCTTTTCTCAAACTTTTCTCCAACACCGTTACGCATCTCATGCTGCCTTCAGTATGAGTAAATTCTGGGAACGATTTTTTTATATAGTGGCTTATATTGGCCAGGGTTCTTCCTATGTAAGCCCAAAGGTATATGCTATTATGCACCGTATGCACCATGCTTACACGGATACGGATAAAGACCCCCATTCTCCTTCTTTTGATGATAATGTATTTGCCATGATGTGGCGCAGCAGGATTTATACATCAGGTATATATAATGGTACAATTGAAGTGGAAGACAGGTTTTTTAAAAACCTTCCTGACTGGCCCGCTATGGACAGGATCGCACACAACTGGATATCCAGGGTAGCATGGATAGTTTTTTATATTGGCTTCTACATTCTCTTTGCGCCTTCCCCCTGGTGGTTCCTGCTGGTACCCATCCATATTATTATGCTGCCATTGCATGGCGCTGTCATCAACTGGTTTGCACATAAGTATGGTACAATTAATTTCAAGCTGAAAAATACTTCCCGTAACTTATATCCCATGGATATTTTTTTACTGGGCGAAGCCTATCACAATAATCATCATAAGAATCCCTCCGCCACTAATTTTGGCAGGCGCTGGTTTGAAATTGATCTTATCTACCCGGTCATACTATTTTTAAACAAAGTCCGTGTAGTCAGGATCAATAAAATAACTCCGAACAGCAAAGTGGAATTCTAAAACAAAGTTGCAGGTAAGGGCTGCATCATGTACTACAGCGATGACAATTTATTTTGCCAGCGGAACAGGTTCTAAAACGGTTTTTTCCCATTCACTGTATTTCTGCTTCAGTCTTTCAAATATTTGCTTTTCTCTTTCTTTCAAATCCGTTTTTTCACCCCGGTCAAGAGATACGTTAAACAGGTATTCGCCTTTTTCATCCTTTAGATATTTCCAATAGCCATCACGAATGGCTTTTTGCTGGTTACGTTGCGTTACCCTCCAGTAAAATGTTCTTGCAAAACCTCTTTTCCTGCCTGTGATCACCGGCATAACGTTTATCCCATCTAAAGGAAACCGGCGATCAGGCTTCGTATTAGTTAATGCAAGTATGGTAGCGGTCCAGTCCATCGTGATGATGGGTTGTTCAGTAACTGTATTGTCGGGAATATTTCCGGGCCAGCGGATAAACGCCGGCACTTTGATACCTCCTTCTTTTAGTATTGGCTTCGCCCCGCTGTATTCTCCCATATCTGAAAAGCGTTCACCGCCATTATCGCTGGTAAAGATCACAACAGTATTGTCTGAAAGCTCTTCATCATCCAGGGTTTTCATGATGGTTCCAACAGCATCATCCATGCTTTTCATCATCGCCGCATATATTTCCGGTGAACCACCTTTTTTCCAGTTCGCATTACCGGCAGCATATACCGTGTCGCCCGGAGCCTGCCAGGGCCAGTGCGGGGCATTGAACATAAGGCTTAGAAAAAATGGCTTTGTACGTTGTTGCCGGATGATCGCAATTGTTTTTTCCATTAGTAAGTCTGTCATATACCCGTTTTCTTTAACCGGCTTATCATTTTCATAGAGGTCAATATTGCCAGCGGGATCAGTATGAGAAATATAATCAATGCCGCCGCCATGATAACCGAAAAATTCATCAAAGCCATTTTTCATGGGACTGAATGCAGGAGAAAATCCCAAATGCCATTTACCGACAAGGTAAGTTTCGTAGCCATTTTTTTTCAGCAGCGTTGCTATCGAAGTATTGGCGGGAGCAAGGCCAACTGTAATATCGCTGCTTGTCCAGTCGAGTGGCTCACGAAGACCGACGGGTGTACGGGCAGGATAGCGACCTGTCATAAATGAGGTACGGGTAGGTGTGCAAAGGGGTGCGCCTGCATAAGCATTTACAAACCGTACTCCCTGCGATGCCAGCTTATCCAGGTTAGGGGTCTTGTATTTTTTTTGCCCGTAACAGCCCAGGTCAGCATAGCCCATATCATCCGCCATGATGTAAATGATATTGGGTCCGGTTTGCGCGGAAATAAAACCGGTGATAAAAAGTAAAACAGGGAGCAATATCTTTTTGATAAGCATTAACTATTTTTTGCAGAAGAAAGATAAGGTGTTTTTGGATGGAGTAAGCGGATGAGTGATAATATGCCCCATATTTATGCTAACGGTATTTTATAATGCCGTTGTCCTGCAGGGAAAAGGCATATTGCAGTATAAACCCGGATAAAACAGGTACAAACGCTTTTATACTTCACCTGCTCTTTCTTCCGGTACGTAAAGCATGAAGTGTTTATAGAGATAGTCATGGCCGGGATTGTCCGGCGTATTGTCCAATTCATCTGCATAGTGTTCTGTTGTTCCTGAACCATAACCATACAGCAGGCCGAAATCATAACGTCCTTCGGCAAAATCATTTTCAAATACAGCCCATTCAGCCATTTCATTGTACACAAATACATGCCGCATATATTGCGTCATCAGTTCTTCAAACCTTTCTTTTGAAATATCCGTACTTATTTTGTTATTCACATAACAATCAAAATAAAATCGTTCAAGTCTCAGCAGGCTTGTTGCTTTCAGATCCAGGTCAAGTTCAGGATAGCGGGTATTTAATAAATTGATCTCTTCCAGGTCTTTTTCACACTGCGCGAAAAAAAAGTCTTCTGCTTTCTCTATACTTTGAAAGGGTTTACCAGAGTCGGATAAAAACGATTCGAGTTCCCTTGCCTCATCATCTGAAAGTTTGCGGAGTGAGTCTGTCATATTAAGTTGTTTAGGGTTTTTGAAATAGTATGATGTGCAACATTGGGGATTGCAGGACATAGCCCGGACTAGACCCGATAAAAATTCTACAGCCGAAGATATATTCTTTTGCTGAGATTTATTCTGTCGCCTGAGCCAAAGTTGATCAGGGTTAAGTCAATGAGTATATATTATTTAGCAGCCTTACGAGCCACATGCCGGGCGATGTTTTATTATATAGTCTAAACTTAATAAAACAATAAAATTTATAAGTCTTTTTGTCATTTAAGAATCCCGAACGAATTCCTGGTGATTATCAAATAAAAATTGTACAAGCAGTCACATCAACTGTCTCCTATACAACTGTACCGCATTTTCAAATCCTAAATAGATAGCGTCGCAGATCAATGCATGGCCAATGCTTACTTCATCCAGCCAGGGGATATTTTGTTTAAAGTATTTTAAGTTTTGCAGATCAAGGTCATGCCCGGCATTTAATCCTAATCCTAACTGGTTTGCTTTTTTCGCTGCCGCAATATAGGGTTCTATTGCCTGTTGGCGTCCAGAACCCGTCGAAGGAGCCATTGCATATTGTTTTGCATAACCCTCTGTATAAAGCTCGATCCTGTCCGTACCAGTTGCTGCAGCTCCTTCTACCATTTTTACATCAGGGTCAACGAAGATGGAAACACGGATACCCGCTTTTTTAAAAACAGCAATGATATCTTTCAGATAATCTTTGTTCTGTATGGTATCCCATCCATGATCGGAAGTGATTTGTCCATGTGTATCAGGTACTAATGTTACCTGGTCGGGTTTTGTTTCCAGTACAAGATCAATGAACTTTTGTTCCGTACAGTTTCCTTCTATATTAAACTCCGTAGTGATGATCTTTTTTATCTCTCTTACATCATTGTAGCGAATATGCCGTTCATCCGGTCTTGGATGAACAGTGACGCCATCTGCGCCGAAACGCTGCACATCCATGGCTGCTTTTACTACATCTGGATTGTTGCCGCCTCTCGAGTTACGGAGAGTAGCCATTTTATTGATATTAACCGAAAGCTTTGTCAAGTTAAAAGTGTTTAAGGTCTGAAGTTTAAGATTGAGAGATCCCCTGCAAATTTAACGAACTCCGGCTTGTAACTTGCACCCCTGCTGTGTGATCTTTAAATGCCATTGGGCATGATCTTATACATAGCATGAAATACCACCTCATCTTTTTTATAAAAATGAATTTCGAAGCTGATGCTCTCAGCAGTTGTAATGCGAAGCCGGAAGTACGAAGTCAGAAATATAGCCGACCGAAAAGTTTTTATCTTTTTTTGGTAACCCAAAAAGAAATGATTTGGCAATAAAGTGATTAAGTTACGATCGCTGTAGCCATGCTTTATGAAAAAGTTCAATAACCTTTAAGGTTATTTTTAATGGCGGAATCTTTTTGTGCCGGATTCAGGTTTACATTATTTCCATATACGGCTTCTTCCCATCCACCATAGTTAGCGTTTGGCAATACAATGAATTTTTTTCCAAACTCAGCAGCCAGTTGCTGAACATTGGCCGCCCTTTGTTCAGTTGTTTTCCTGTTATCAAATAATGAACTGAAGTCGGCCAGGTTATCACCCAGCAGTAAAATAATATCATGGGTGGCCGCTACCTGTTGCCTGCGTATTTCTTTGCTGGATGAATCTTTTCTTAAGATTAAATGCTGCTCATCCGCAAAAGGAAAATGATAATACAGAAGGTTTTGCAGCGTCCCCTGTCTTTCTTTTTCTTTTCGGTTAGTAATGTAAAATACTTCTACATTTTTAGCGGCTGCATAATTGAAAAATGAAAGCGCACCGGTCAGTGTATCAGCTATTCCTTTTGCTGTCCATTCCTGCCAGGATATTGGGTCATAATCTAAAGCGCGTAATGCCCGGTTAACAGCATAAGGACTGTTATCCAAAAAAGTTTCATCAATATCGGTAACTACGGCTTTTGGTTTTGCGGATGATTGCTTTACGGCTTCTTCCAGGCGCAACGTCGCAATGTTATATGCCTGGATACACAGCGCTTTGTATTCAGCCGCTTTCTGCTGAAATAAGGATGACCATAATTTGCCATCAGGTACCAGGTTGCTTTGTATGCAGGGCGTTGCTGCCTTTTTAGTGCCGGCGCAGGCCATCAGCAATAAAGTACAGGCGATAAAGTATAAGCGTTTCATAAAACAGGTATTTATGCCTGCAATATAAAAACGTTCAGGATAAGTCCGCGAAGATTATGAGGGATGCTGCAGCTCATCTTCTATGGCATCATGCAGTTGGGTCTCATTTTCAGGCACCCATTTTGGAAGTACCTGCTGTGGCAGGAAGGCCCAGTGATTATTACTGCTTTTTTGCATGCGAAAGAGGATGCGGTTGCCCCGGTCATCTACAGTATCTACTGTAAACGTTCCGATTTCGGCATCACGTATTTTCCTGAAATTAAACTCTCTCAAACGACCACCGGCCTTTATCAGGCGGGTAAAGTGTACGACTTTGATGAAACTGACATGCATAGGTTGGAATTAAGAAATAAATGATTACAATAATTATGCTAACCTTCTTGAATGAAATGAAAAAGTTTTTAACAGTGATTCATGCTAAGCATTTACCTGTGATTTTATCGTATGAATGTTGAATGCCCCTTGAAAAGAAGCGGCACCCCTAAAGCCAGCGGCTTTTACCATCCCATCGTGCCCATTCCGCGGGAGTAAAGACAAGCTGCCCCCGCCGGGTATATGATTACTTTTATTTTGTCCTGATGTTTTGAGAAAGTTGGTATAGCAATACCAATCTTGCAGCAATAAGAGGCGAACAGATATCTTCTTAGTGAGCTAATTTCCCGGTTATGGCCGGTTTGTGAGTTGCCTTATTGCAACAAGGTGTGTAAATATTACGACAGGGACTATGAACGCCGGTAACCAGATAAAAGGAAAATACAGAACCGCAATATTAGGCTGATCAAACGCAAATTGCTGGAGACGCATAGGCACTGATAATATCCCGTTTGTTACGATATTCAAAACCAGTAAAAGGCAAATGACATTCCATAACAATATGACGTTTTTTGGAAGTTTTCTTTTGACAAAACCAAACCATGCTATCAATGGTGCAGTAATGCCGGAAATAATATCAAAATTGCGGCCTTCAAAAGTCATCAACCGGGGAATGGTTTTATGAATAAACAAAAGGTACAGGCCAATTTCAACGGGTATCCTTACCGTATTTAACCATGTTAATGTTTGCAGCGGCAGGTTGTCAATAAAGCGTTTCCCTTTTTTAGTGACAAATAGCAAAATGATGGTCAGCAACGGCGGTATTATAGCGACAATAAGTTTCGGAGGCAATGAGAAGGTATCTTCAAAGAAACCATTTCCTGATAATATTCCCAGGATGGCTAACCAGGTAATTAAGGCGATGAGGATTGGGGTGGACTTGTTTTTTGAATAAGTTGAACGACGGATGGCCGCAAAAAAAATAAATAAAGTAACCAGTGTTGCCAGGATAAACAGGATGGCAATAACTGAAGGCATATCTTTTGGCATGGCGTTACATTTTGGTATGCAAAAATGAAGTATTTCAGAATATAAAGGAAGGGTTAAACAAATGTATCGCTATTTACATATAATGGAATGTCCTGCCGGACGTATTAATTGTAAAGTAGTTGGCTGTAAGTATCATTTTACTTTTCAGTCAACACAGGGCAAAAAATTTTTTTATCATCCTGCTTTTTAACAAGTGATATTTCGGGATGAGCGGAGTAAATATTATTTTTAATACTTAATATTTCCCATGCGATTTATAACTGTTCTTCTTTTTGCCTTTCCCTTATGGTCAGCGGCACAGGATTGCAAGCTGAAAAAAACTATTGATCCTTATACGAAAGAAGCGCGGTTGTCCTCAGGATTAATTTCCCTGCGCGGGGCTTCTTTATCCATGGAGGCTGACAGTAAAGAAATTGATTTTTTCTTTACTATGGACGGGAAGGAGAAATGTTTTAATGACGCTTCTACGGCTGTTGTATTTTATGAAGGAACAAAGGTGAAGGCCAACTTTAGAAATGGCGGCTCTGTAAACTGCGATGGATTTTTCCACATCATATTCAGAAATGGCCCAACTACTACCTCGTTGCTGCAAAAATTGGTTACACAAAAAATTACCAGCATAGAAGTGACAGGCACAGACAAAAAAAGGCTTGTAATCTCTCTTTCCCCCGAGGAGCAACAAAAAGTAATGACAATGGGCGATTGCCTGGTAAAAGAAGCTAAAACATTGATTAAATAGAAATACCCGTCAGGCCCGGGTAAAAAATAATAAAAAGTTCAAATACGATAATCCTGTTAAGACGCATTACGCAATTCTTCTTCTATTAGTTCATGGCGTTTCTGCTCATTTTTCATTACCCACTCAGGCAGCGGAGTTTGCACAATCTTCCAGGTAGTTTCTTTATGCTGCATTTTGAAAGCGATACGATTATTTCGCAAATCGCAGACATCAACAGAAAACAGGATTCCTCCCTGTTGATCACTGTGTTTTCTGAAGTTGAACTCTCTCAGATTCCCATCGGCTTTTATCAGCCGGGAAAACTGTATGTTTTTTGTAAAAAGCATAGCCATAAATTTATTTTGAAATGGTACCTGATGAGTATTTTATACTGCAATAATCGTACTACTTTTTTCAATTGGTAAGAATCTTTCACAATTTACAGCCGCGTACGAACATGAAGCTTATTAGTTATTCACTTTTAACCTCAATTTATCAACCTGAAGCAGGCGGGCAGGAGATAAGAGTAAATGAAACTGTTCAAAGGGATTATAAGCCATCGGCATAGTCTGGAGTCGGTTTTGATGAGGTTTAATCGGTGAATGATTTACTCAATTGTAGTTATTTTAAGACAAAAAATGTTGGATAAATGTGAAAAATTCGCGGGCGGGGAATAATATAAGGTGAAGCCTCACAGGTTTTAGATCATAAACCTGTTCAAAAGTTTTACAGGGACATGACGCTGTAAAAAGTATATAACAAAGACGGCACATAGCATTTAAACAGTGGGCCATGTGATGTTTAAAGAAATAAACTGCGACATTATCGTATCTTTAAAAAAAGTTATTATTTTGCTTCTTCTTAATTGAGGCCATCCAATATTCCCTTCCGATCCATTCCCCCCTGAATACTGCAATTCACCTGCCCTTGTAATCCGCGCTACAAAAACAAAAGCTAAGTGACATGAAATATTGTTTGATCTTTCTTCTTTTTATTACATCTTCCTGTCTTGCCCAGAAATGGGATGTAGAGATAATGGGGGGTGCCGCTGGTTATAATGGTGATCTTACCGAAAATACCATCTCACACAGAACCATGGGTCCTGCGGCTGGTATCAACCTGAAATATAATTTTAATAACGATGTTATCGTATTGCGTGGTGGCATCACCTGGGGAAAAATATCAGGCAGTGATAAACATAATAACCAGGCTGACCTGAAAAGTCGTAACCTGAGTTTTCAAACCGATATATTCGAAGGCAGCCTGTGCGCTGAGGTCAACCTGTTCGAGCCTGAATTTTTCAGCGTATATCCTTACGTGTTTGCAGGAGTTGGAGTATTTCACTTCAATCCCTATACTTACGATAATAATCATGAAAAACAGCATCTTCAGCCACTGGGTACAGAAGGCCAGGGATTATCTTCTCATCCTGAAAGAAAACCCTATTCTCTTACACAGTTTTGTTTACCGTTTGGCGGAGGCATGAAAATAAATTTGAGTAAAACCTGTGATCTTATTTATGAGATCGGTGGCCGGTTTCTTTTTACAGACTACCTCGATGATGTGAGCACCACTTATGTAAATACCCAGGCGCTGCTTGCCGCCAGCAGGCCTAAAGCAGCGGAACTGGCATACCGGCAAACGCAGGCTCCTTTTCCTAATGAAGGAGATATACGCGGCAATCCTAAAGTAAAGGATTGGTATTTTATCAACGGGTTCAAATTATTGTTCCGGCTTGGTAAAAGCAATTAGTGTTACGGTAGATACTATTTTTCATTATTTTTTATATCAGCAGTATGGGTTGCCCTTACAATGATCTCTTCATTTTCGGAAAGGGTATCAGTATTTTCATTATCCTGTTTTTCTTTCAGCAGGGCATTTTGTTTGGCCACGAAGTCTGTCATTACCTTTCTATAAGCAACTGTTTCCTGCTTAGTTAAGGTAGTGGCGCTGCCTTTTCCTTCAAAATAATAATGGGTACCGATAAATTTCTTTACATGTCCTCTTGTTTCGGCAGGCAGGAAATCCTGCAGCTTCCAGAAATTCCGGCTGCCTGATTTTTTAATGGCTTCGAAAACTTTACCGGGGCCGCTGTTATATGCAGCTATAACCAATGTCCAGTCGCCAAACATTTTGTACAGGTAGTTCAGGTATTTGGCAACGGCTACGGTACTTTTATAAAGGTGGATACGCTCATCATATTTTGCCGATACTTTTAAAGAAAAGAGACGGGCTGTTTCAGGCATTAACTGCCATGCACCCCTGGCGCCAACCCGTGAAAGAGCGGTAAGTTTTAATTCTGATTCCACAACGGCCAGGTATTTCATTTCCAGCGGTAAATTGTATTTAGCAAATACAGCATCTATTACAGTAAGAGATCCTGATCTTTTTTCGCGTATTTCTTTCAATATCCGGCTATTTGCGACCAGGAAGCTTTTGACATATTCTTTCGCCTGTTTATTCATGCTGATAGTGGGTATAGTGAGTGAATCTGTTTC
Source organism: Chitinophagales bacterium (assembly GCA_015654695.1). GTDB lineage: Bacteria > Bacteroidota > Bacteroidia > Chitinophagales > Chitinophagaceae > VBAT01. The sequence continues at coordinate 47,326 of JAATGJ010000092.1, forward strand.
AGAAACACCACTCACCGTAAGGAATGTTGTATCAAAATATAATTGCTGAAGTGTTGTATCGCTTACTGCCCGTTGGCCAGTATTGGCAGTTTGCCGTGTAGCGGCTACGCTGACAACTGCTATGATAAGAAGTAATCCGTTACTTACAAGACCTGTGTTTCTCATTTTTCTCTTTGTCATAGTTTTCAATTTAGGGTAATCAATACCGCCCCGTAGGTTTGGATCATCGTTCATTCAGCATTTGAAAAGTAGTACAACCGATCTGCCGGGGTCATGGACGTTTTTTGGTTTTTCTTTTTCTCCGGAGATTTGTACTGCTACTGAGGTCAAAAATACTCTGTTAAAACTGCAGACCTAGCTTATGGCGACAGGGGAATTTACTATGACAGCCTATGCAGGTGGTAACCACAACAGTACACCCCAAAATAGTTTTACTGAAAATTAGTCATGGTTATTTGGCAGTTACGACTGTTAGTGTATAAAAAGGACGGTATTTACTGAGTTTCAGAGTTGTAGAACTACATCGTTTTATTACTATGCATTATACAGCAAAAGGAAAGCTATTGAAGATGTTGCAGACAAGGCATAGTGATTTGTTCAAAAAACTCTTAGACTTGTTAAGGGAAATTCCGTTGCTATGTAGCCGGAGAGTTACTTAAAAACAACAGGGTTCCCTACTATTTTGTATTGATTAATTGATTTATTTCGATTGTAAGAATTTGATAAGAGAAATGTGAATTGATTTGTGTTGAGAAAATTATCCGGGTATCAATGAAAACACCAGTAAAATCCACCTCTATGATAGAACCCATCCATCCGGGCTATGCCTTTGAAAACACGAACAAAAGCACTTCATTAAGATCGCTGATCAACCAGTTGTTGCGTCACTCACTCAATGATATGATGCGGAACAGCGACAGCTCTGTTATGAACGAAATACCCGCAGAGCTTTGCACCATTACTGATGAAAGTAAAGTAACTCCCATCATTCAGGAGTTGCTGGCTACTGTTGTAACGAATGCGCGAAAAGGACGTATCCGTATCCGGGCCGAAAAGTTCCGGGATATTGTAATACTGGAAATACAAGACCAGAGCAACTACAATGGATATGCGCTGGATTATAGTATCCGGGCTATTGAACCCCTGGCCAGGATGGTCGGTGGTTATATCAGTATAAAAGGACAGCAGCAACTGGAGACCTCTATTTCTTTTAGCTTTCCCAACGGGGCAACGGGTTTAAGCTATGACTGCTGATCGCAGGTGAACTTATAACCCTGTTTTATGATTCCAGGCCTGGTTACCAGGCTGGCAATAAATCTTGCACGGGTATATAATAAAACCGGGAGTCACCAGTGGCAATGTCATTCCTGTAGCAATAAGGATGTCCCGCATTGTTTATAAGACAAAGCGATAAGAACCCGCCTGGGTAATAAACAACGAACTCAATTGTATTCTTCTACTTCCGCTACCAGTATATGACCTAATTGCTGGTACATTTTTAAAAAATCAAAACTATTCCAGCCTTCTACCAGTTGACCATCTTTACAGCGGATTACACATAACCCGGAAAAGGAGACATCTTTGCCTTTTGCGGTTTTGGCTGAAACCTCGCAATATCCTGCAGCGAATTCTTCATCACTCACAAGGGGTTTCACTTCTACATGCGTGTCAGGGAATGATGACCGGAAATTTTTGTAAAAGGATTTGAAAGCCTCAATACCTTTAGTGAAGCCGGCGGGATCAAGGCCGTGGATGATCACATTTTTGTGCATCGCCTCATCAATAAAACCTTCGTTGGCGTTGTTCCAAACCTCATCATACCATTTTTTAAGCAGTTCGGTGGTTGTCATGATAGTAGAGTTTTATGATGTAAAAGTTAGTTTTTATTTTTGAGAATGACAACCCGAACTTCCAGCCTGTTTCTTACGATTCTTTAAACCCGGCGGTAACCAGGACTTGCTGTTTTATCTAATACCTTGATAGATGCTACTATTTGAAAAAGGTAAAGAAGTTTCTAACCAGAGGCCGTAAAACAAAAAAGCTCCGCCGAAGCGAAGCTGTATATATAAAGTGGGAAAAACCCACGGTCATTGCGATACTACCGGACCCATCCTGTATTTGCTGAACATCCTTCTCTTATGCGGGTACAATACATCCATGGCGGTTTCAAAACCTTCGGCCGCTATTTTCTTTCGCATCTTGCTGCTTTGTATCCTGCGTATCATATACAAGACCAGAGGAGCCGTTACTGCGGCGGTAGCCATTATTACAAGTATTGTTTTCATGCTCTTCAATTTAATGCTTTACACTTATGCCAAAATAGTGCCAGTTCATTTTGCTAATACCAGTATTTATGCAGGTTGACAATTTATTAATATGATCTGTACCAATTTGTCCTAGATGGCCGGCACTGTATTGCTCCCGATTTATAACAACTATTACTATTATTCCTCACACCCGATCGGCGCACCGGGTGGAGGCGCCGCATGTATTGTTGGCTTTGCATCTTCGGGCTTCTTCATTCTTTCCAATGCTAACAATAAATGACCGGCATAGGTTGCGTCAACCGAACTTTTCTTTTTTCCTTCAATAAAAATTTTCAGATCACTTAATGATTTTTGGATAACCGATTTGGTGATAAAGGAATTATTATCATTCACACTGGCAGCAAGCAAATACGTCAGTAATAATTGTTCCGTCTGCAATTGTATCAACCCCTCCATGCCCTTTTTCCTGGCAGCTTTCCAGGTAGCATTCATCAATGCAGCGATCATTTCATCCAGGCCAAGACCATTTGTCTGCACCTGGTACTCTACCATCCTGTTCATTCTATCGCTGTTGAATAAAAAAGACAAAGGCATATCAGCCGCTGTTTCTGCCGGGCTAAGCGCATCAAATGCCAGGCCTGTTCTTTTTTTAAATAATTCCCTTGTATAATCATAACCTGATGGCCTTGGCGGTATCAGTTTAGTAATGCGATCAGGCAATACCAGTACAGCAGGATCAATAGTCCCGATTACTGCATTTAATGCTTTGAGTTGTTCTTCTTTGGAAAGGGATTGGGTAATAATTTGCCCATCGCCGCGTAATGCGTAAGTGTAATACATACCGCCAACGAGTTTCGTTACGGCTTCCACCTGGTAGCGATGATATAAATATACCGGCACCAGCACATCCTCCAGCATCGCCATCGGCATACCGGGGCGGATATTATTCTCTCCAAATTTGCTCAATGCCTTTGTCCTCACTTTCATCACATTGCCCAGCTCATCTACCGGGCTTTTTCCATTGTCCCAAAGATGAGCAGCAGGATGCAAACCACCGGCCGATCTTGCATCCCTGTCGCTGATGAACTGCAACCCTTTTTTATAGGCATCACTGAGTATTTTATCCAATGCTGCTTTCTCATTGGTACTGGTTGCAAAATCCTGGTAGCCCCAGGTAATAGCGACCTTGTCCCATTCCCCGATCTTTAAGTCATAAGCATCACTGAGATCAATATCTCCTTTTGCATCTAATGTAGCAGCCGGGTGCGGGTAATCCATCACGCTCGAACGGTTCACTACGCTGGCTGAATAATTATGCTGCAGTCCAAGTGTATGCCCCACTTCATGCGCCGATAACTGGCGTAACCTGTTCAATGCCATCTTCAGCATTTTATCATCTACCGGCAATCCATTCTCAAAGGGCGCTAATAAGCCCTGTGCAATTAAATAATCCTGTCTTACTCTTAATGAACCAAGCGATACATGACCTTTGATGATCTCACCCGTTCTCGGATCTATCACTGATGCGCCATAGCTCCATCCGCGGGTAGAACGATGAACCCAGTTGATAACATTATACCTTACATCCATCGGGTCCGCATCTTCGGGTAAAAGTTTTACTTCAAATGCATTGATATAACCGGCCGCTTCAAAAGCCTGGTTCCACCATTGCGCTCCTTCCAACAAGGCGCTGCGTATCGGTTCCGGGGTACCGTTATCTAAATAATAGGTGATCTTTTTTACCGGTTCACTTCTCGCGGCTGCGGGGTCTTTCTTTTCCAGGCGGTGGCGGATGATAAAATATTTATCTATTGGCTCGGCTACCGGTGTACTGTAATCAAAATAAGAGATATCAATAAAACTGCTGCGGACATCGGATACACGGGGTGTGTAGTTATTATCCGGCAACTGTACAAAGGAATGATGTACCCGTACTGTCACCGCTTCGGATGACGGCGTTACTGAATTCAAATAATTGCCCGTTTCCCCATCACTGTTCACGAAGGTGATGGTCGCTTCCAGTTCTGTATTCTGCGGAAAGTTTTTGCTTTGTGGTAAATAGATCGCCGATCTTGTTTTATCCAATGAAAAATTACCCTGCCGCATACTGCGCAGCCGGTTACTTACTTTCATAGCATCTCTCAATAAAAAATCGGTGGCATCCACCAGCACATGGCCGTTGCTTTCCGCCTCTATACTAAAACCCCAGAGGGTGCTTTGTGCGAAGGATTGCTCTACGGCCTTTTGTTCATTCTTATCGGTGGTGATGGCCCGGTAATTATAATTCGGCTGCACCATCAGCAGCTTTCGGCCCACTTTATTGAATATAACAATACGTCCGCCGCCGAGCAGGCCCCTGTCCAGTCCAATATCATTGGAACCGATAGCAGCCGGCAACGATATATTATACAGTATCTCTGTATTCAGCTTATCCACTTCCAGCCATATCTTACCTGCTGCTTCGTCCCAGTAATAGTTTAAATAACCTTCCTGTTTTTTCAGCCCTTTTGTTTTGTCTTCTATAGCAGGGAGATTTTGGGCAATAGCAACAATAGGAAATACAATAAGCACGAATGCAGCAAGTCGGAGCATAGCGGTTAATTTTTAATTGCTACAATTTAAACAAGAGTATCGAAGGCGAAAAAAGATTTATAGGGAGGTAAACGATTACAAAGAAATAGTATTGACATCCTGCCGGAACTATCCATGCTTTCGGCGGCGCTAAAGAATATATTTACCGAAAACTTCCTTTAAACCTCCAACCGCATCTGGCGCTTACACTTCACAATGGTTACCTTGCATCCCAAACCGCGCTAACTCATAACTCTAAACCTGCCTGCCGGACAGGCAGGCTCATAACTGGTAACTAACATGGCGGGAGCAAGACATTCAGACAATAACGGGAAACAAAAAGTAGGATCGCCCAAGGCAAAGATCTCCAAAGAAAACCTTCGGCAGACGCTCATTCTATTCACGTATTTAAAACCTTACCGGGCTAAGTTCATCCTGGGTTTGGTATTTATAGCGCTGTCTGCATTTACCACCAGTTTGTTCCCATTATTTTTAGGTAAAATGATTGATGCCGCTTCACCCGGGGCGGCTATACCGGCCATGAACAATATAGGTTCGCAATTCGGTATAGGGTTAAAAAATATTCACTGGAGTTTGAATACAACCCTGCTGTTGATTTTTATTCAGCTAAGTGTTCAAACCATATTTTCTTTTATGCGGGTGTATTTGCTGACGGAAGCAGGTGAAAAATCATTGGTGGATATGCGCAAGGACGTATATAGCAAACTGCTGACCATGCCCATGAGTTTTTTTACAGAGAAAAGGGTAGGGGAGTTGAGTAATCGCATATCATCTGACCTGTCACAGATACAGGATGCTATTTCATTTACGTTAGCGGAATTTTTACGTGGCATTTTTACATTGGTGATCGGGCTGGTATTTATTTTCTGGATCAGCGCCAAGCTGGCGCTGGTGATGCTGGCTGTCGTTCCCATATTGGCGGTACTGGCTGTACTGTTTGGAAAACGTATCCGCAAGATGGCACGCAGGGCGCAGGATCAATTAGCAGATAGCGGCACTATTGTGCAGGAAACTTTCCAGGGCATTTCTATTGTGAAAGCATTTACCAGTGAGTTTTATGAAGTGGGCCGCTATGTAAAAAGCATAAGGGCGGTGGTGGTGACCGCTATCACCAATGCCCGCTACCGTGGCGCTTTTATATCTTTTATGATCTTTAGTGTGTTTGGCACTATCGCCTTTGTGATGTGGTTTGGAGCCGGGATGATTCAAACAGGAGAACTTACGATGGGTTCACTTACCATGTTTGTCATTTTCTCCATGTTTGTAGGCGGCACTTTTGCAGGCTTTGCTGATATGTTTTCGCAGTTGCAAAAAACATTGGGCGCCACACAAAGCATCCGGGAGATTTTGCGTACTGAAGGTGAGGCAGTGGATCTGACAGAAACTGTTGTAGAACCGGAGTATGAGTTAAAAGGAAATGTGCGCTTTGATCATGTAGCATTTAGTTATCCCGGCAGAAAAGATGTTCCCGTATTAAAGGAGCTGACACTCACTGCTGCCAATGGGGAACAGATAGCCATAGTAGGACCTAGTGGTGCGGGTAAATCCACCATCGCTTCTTTGCTGCTCCACTTTTATGAACCTGATAGCGGCACATTGTTCTTTGATGAACGACCGGCCCGCGAATTTCCCCTCTCGCAGTTGCGCAGGCAGATGGCATTCGTACCACAGGATGTGATATTATTTGGCGGAAGCATCAAAGAAAATATTGCGTATGGAAAACCCGGCGCCAGTGATGAAGAAATAATCATGGCCGCAAAAAATGCCAATGCACATGAGTTTGTGGCACGTTTCCCGGAACAGTATGAAACGATCGTGGGAGAACGTGGTATAAAACTAAGCGGGGGCCAGCGGCAACGTATTGCCATTGCACGCGCCATTTTAAAAGATCCGGCTATTTTAATTTTGGATGAAGCCACTTCATCATTGGATAGCGAGAGTGAGCAACTGGTACAGGAAGCATTGGACAACCTGATGAAAGGCCGTACAAGTTTTGTGATTGCCCATAGACTATCTACTATTCGTAATGCGGACAAAATTGTATTGATTGATAAAGGCATTGTCAGCGAAGCCGGTACACATAATGAACTGATGAGCCACAACGGTCTTTACAGGAAACTAAACGAAATGCAATTTGAATTTGGAGTGGTAACACAATCGCCGCCTGCGGAATGATGGTTACATTTTTTGGAAATGAACATATTCCTTCGCAGTGTTCCCTATTTAATTTATTTAGCACACGGATGACACAGATTAAACGGATTTTCACAGATTTTTTAGCCTGATACTATAGCAAGCATCGTTGTCGAACATAAAACATAAGTGAACAGATTTCCACAGATTTATTCTGCGAAGCAGAATAAAAAATCCGTTTTCATCTATCCCATCTGTGTTATCCGTGTGCTAACTTCTGCTTTGAAAATAGTTTATTGGATACTTTTAATGCGTCTGCTCTATAGAATATACCGGTATATCCTTTTCTCTTTTTAACTTAGGCAAAAGAATGGATCCATTTTTTTCAATGATATACCGCTTATCATCAAAAGAAACCAGGGGATAAAGCAAAACATGTTTTATGAATGAACACAAATTTCATCTCGGCCTGTGTATGGCGGGTTCTATATCAGCAGGGGCTTATACGGCCGGGGTGCTGGATTATCTCTTTGAAACGCTGGACAGGTGGCAGGAAGAAAAAGATAAAGTAAAAATTTCCGGGGAAAAAGGTCAGGCCGGTATCCCTATGCATGATGTATTGCTCGATGTCTTGAATGGATCATCAGGCGGGGGGATGTGCGCTATTCTTTCCGCTATTATGTTACAGGAAAAAGGCAGATACAAAGGAGGCAAAGATTCCAGGTTGTATAAAGTATGGGTGGACCTGAATGATAGTGGCGACAAGCCGCTCACACTCGACCAGATGCTGGATGGCGACGATCTGAAAAAAGAAGGAAAGATACTTTCCCTGCTGGATTCCACTTTCATTGATCATGTAGCGCAGCGAACTTTTAACTTAGAAAAGGAAGAAGTACGTGCACCGGGTTTCAGGCCCTGGCTTTCTGATAAAATTGAAGTGGTGGTCACTGTCAGCAATACCCGCGGCATTCCGTATTCCATACAATTCGCCGGGCCGGGCGACAGGGAAAAACATTCGATGACAAATTTCAAACACCTGATGAAATTCACCACGGATGAAGCGCTGGCAAAAAAGGATGAGAGTTTTATTAAAATAGATTTTTCAAAAGCCGGTGATGGAGAAAGAGAGAACGATGCGTCCAATATTTTTTTCATGCAGGAAGCGGCTAAGGCCACCGGCGCATTTCCCATTGGGTTGCGGCCACGTACATTAAAGGTTCCAAGGAAACAGGTGGACAGCATTCATTTTCCGCTAAGCGATATACGGGAAGTAACAGAGAAGGTAAGCGGCGCCAACGATGACATGGACATCGTACAAACCAATAATTTTCTTTGCCGGTATTTGCAACCCTCTGCGGTAAAGCCCGACTGGCTGAATGATGACAGTGAACATTACAGCTTCACTTGCGTAGATGGCGGCATGACCAATAATGAACCCTTTGAAATTGCCCGTGAGCTCTTGTTGCGCAAACCACCGGAACGCAATAATATTCCACGGACCCCGCAAAAGGCTGACCGTTGTGTCATCATGATAGATCCTTTTCCTAATAGTAATGAATATAAAAAGGAAGAGGACTATAAAGAGCCCGAAGATATTTTTTCCATGTTTCCTGTATTGATGAATATCATGATGACACAGCCGCTGTTCAAGCTGGAAGACATAGAACTGGCCCGTCATGATGATATCTACAGCCGCTTTCTTCTCATTCCTACAAGGAGCGACCGTGTCGCCAAACCAGCTATCGCTTCTGCTTCCCTGGGGGGCTTTGGTGGTTTTTTTGAACGCAGTTTCCGTGAACACGATTTTGTACTGGGTCGCCGCAACTGCCAGAAATTTTTGCAGAACCGTTTCGGTATTCCCGTCAGTGCAATAGAAGATAATGAGGTATTCCGGCGCCATTGGACGAAAGAAGCGATCAGCCGGTTCAGGTATAAAAAAGAAGTGAATGGAGAAATGGAATATTATGTTCCCATCATACCCGATATGAATGTGACCGGGTGGAATGAAGAAACCAGCAAAACCGAATCATCCAATAGCATCGTCAATCATCCCTTCCCTACGTATGACTGGAAAAAAAAATCACCTGGCCTGCGCAAAATGATATGGAAAAGGACAGGGCTGATTGTAGGCTATGCCTTCCGTCGCCGGACTAAAAAGGTACTGAAGAAAACAGTATGGTGGATAAATGTGGTAAGGATACTGGGTTGGTTCATCGCCTTTATTCTTTTATTACCCTTTCTGCTGGTGGCCGGTCTGCCGCTTTATTTTATAATGCGTAACTATTTTCTTGACCGCATTATGAAACCTATTCGTAACAACTTTGAAGAGTTTGACCTGGTTAGTAAAAAGAAGAAAAAGAAAGCAGCCGGCTGACAATTAATCCTGGCCGGAGTAAAAATATTTTAAATAGATATTTGAATGGTATAGCCATAATGTTTTTAATGAAGGGCGGACCGGGTAACGTATTATCAAATTCAGCTCATGCAAAAATACATCAACCAATTGCTTGCGGATATAGTTTACGCTACAGATAATGTGAGCCTGCCTTTTGTTGAAAATGAATTGCAGTTACATGACTGGATTTCTGATGAAGAAGAAGATAAAATCGCTCCCGTGCGTAATTTGCAGGAGTGGACAGGCATCAGCAAAGAAATGCTTCCGGATGAAGAAATGCTGAATGATGAACAAGTGAACCTTCTTCTTCATGCATTGAAAAAAATGCTGGATGCATATAACTGGTCATTTGTATTGCAAACGCAAGTTCCGGAACGTATTCAGTATGCTGTTATCCGGGATAATTTTAACCAGCCGGCGAAACTAAAACGCTGGAACATGGGATTTTTTGAGCTTTGCCGCCCTGGCACTCAGCATGAAAAATGCACATTGGGGAAGCATTGCCAGTGTGCCTTTTATGCTGAACTGTTCAAAGATTTTATTGATGAAGAACTTAGCCCGGAAGAAGAGCGGGCAAGAGAACTGGAAATAGAAATCCAACATCTCAAAAGAAAATACGGTGACGGGTGGATGAAATACTATCCTTACCACCTTGATGCAAACTATGATGACGAAAACGGTAATTCATTCAATTATGGGTTTGAAGATGAGAATGATGATGAAGATGATAACTGGTGGCGCAAATAGATAAACGACAACGAAGGCCAAAATCATTATTCCCATCATTCTATCAGTCTCATCCTGTACGCATTCATCGCTGTGACGCCTAACTTTTTTATCAGCCTGTGGTTAACTACTATACCCACCGGCGCACCAATAAGAGGTATAAGCTGGGCCATCTTTGCCAGGTCAATATAGTCGCGGTACTCCTGCTGAAAATTTCTCCAGTCAAATTCATTTATGTCAGCCGGAAGGTTTTTACTTTTTTCTTCCCAGTCAGTCATTTTCAGATAAACATTTTTCCGGTGCTCATGGCTGGAGAATGCCAGTTCAAAAATATGCAGGATATATACCCTTTCTTTATAATCGCCTGTATCAAAACCATAGAGTGAGGCGATATCAAAAAGTAATTTTAGTTTGATGCCGATCAGGATGGGAAAATCCGCCAGCCCCATTAATATACCACCAGCCCCGGTAATACCTCCTTCAATGGCCGCTGTTTTACGGTAAACAGCAATTTTTTTCATAACCAGTTCTTCCCTGGCCTGTAATGAACCATGTATAAATGGATCAGCCGTAGTATGCCTGGCTCCGAATAAAACTCCCCGAATCATTTGTTTTAAAGTAACAGTAATGGCTTTGTGAATTTTTTCCGGTATCCAGCTATTGACCCTGGCCTGCATTTTTTTGGACAGATTATTAAAAAATGAGGGCCTGCGCAGCATTTGTTTTTGCCATGCACGTAAAGATGAAGAGACTTCCTGGAAATAATGATCCATAGAAACATTTAACCCTGCGAAGTTAGTTATCATTATTGCCAACTACAGACCTAATAGTTACCGGTTAATTGGTTGAAAACCCTTAAACGACCATGTTATATCATCAGGCTATTTTTTCTTGTTATCTGCTACTACTAATACGATCCCGGCTACGATAGCGATAGCGCCTGCATATAATGGCCAGCCGACCCAATTATTTTCTTTCTTGTTTAATTCTACAGGGCCGATATCCAATACTTTCTTTTCAGTTTGTACATTGAAGCCACGGAAGATAAGCATGGCGATTCCTGCAACGATCAGTATGATTCCAATTACTTTCATGTTTAGTTGGTTTAGGTAACTAATAAGGCAAAACATGAGCCATTGATTTTGCTTATTGTAAACAAAATGTATCAGGATAATAGTTCCCGCAATGTTGCATATTTTCTACAATGGTGATTTTCCCCGTATTCGTTTCAACGCCGGGTATTATTTCGGAGAGAATATATGAGTGGCAATAAGATCAACCAATTTTAACAACAGCTATTTTCTCAACTGGCATAGTTTTTTAGGTTCTATAACTGTATCTATTTATTAACTTATTAAAACACTCGTTATGGACAAATTAGAAATAAAGGGCCAATGGAATGTATGGAAAGGAAAGCTGAAGCAGCAATATGCGGAATTAACGGATGATGATCTGAAATACGAGGAAGGCAAAGATGATGAATTGTGGGGAAGGATCCAGAAAAAAACCGGGAAAGTAAAAGATGATCTTGTTAAGTGGTTAAAAGGTATTGGCTGAATTTTTTAATGGACGCATAATAGGATGGTAAGGATGAGGTTTGATAAGCCATTATAGCATTGCGCTATAATGGCTTTTTCTTTTATATTCGATAGAGCATTTAGACAAACACGCAAGGGATTGACCGAAGCTTTTTGCTGGCTGAATTTTCAAATCTTACAGGAGACCAGGTGACAATGGCAAATGGGATAATTAAGTTGGCTTAAACCAGCCAATTTGCACATCAGCATTCCGTGTAGTGATTGTTCTACAAACCAGCCTTTTTTTCAGTACAACAAAACAATAAAAGACTCTATTTTTTCCGGGCAACTTCTGTACGTATTTCGTATTGTTATTGAGAATAAAAAAATAGACCTATGAAAATCCGCTAATCCAATTGCTCCTTTTTTAAAACCCGTATCCCGTACCTGTTGAAAGAAATGAATCCGTACCCTAAAAACCTAAAGCAAGCTATATGAAAAACTTCAACAACAAAAACGACAAACGGATGGAACATTCATTCATCTCCATCTCTGCAACCTTAGCAGAACCCCACCTGCTGAAAAACATTGTAGAAAAACTGGCGGGACGCCGATATGATATTGGCTATGGCCGTGAAAAAGTAAAACGCGGCTGGCAAGCTATCGAAACATCTTCTATTGAAGCTCATATAAGCGGTGATATGAATATTTCATGCAAAAGTGATTTCATGCAAATACCTTTTGTTAATTGCTTTTTATTTACCTGCATTAAAGGAAAGGAAGACGGGTACCAGCTTACATGGGCCAGTTCACTCTCATAGATTTTCTTTAACCCGGCTCAGTTCTTAATTAAATGACTGAACTTCCTGGCAATTGCAAACTTCAGGTTCATTCTATTTACCAGCGCAGTAACACAACAGGCAACAGAATTCAGGTGCTTACTTATCCAGCCTTTGCTTTGGCACGCCTTCAAAACTCAGTTTAACAGGCAGTATATAACCTTTATCATCAAAAAATAATCGTTCAATACAGGTTGCCCTGTTATTGGCGGCTGTTTCACCCAGCGGTCTCCTGTGGTAAACAATATACCAACGGTCTTTTAGTGTATCATGTATAATGGAATGGTGACCCGCGCCGGTTGCTATAGTGGAATCCTGGTTTAATATTTTCCCTATTCTTTCAAACGGTCCAAAAGGAGAATTGGCCATAGCATACGCAACGGAATAGTCAGGGCCCGTCCATCCTCCTTCACTCCACATAAAATAGTATTTGTTATTACGTATAAACATAAAAGGACCTTCTACATAACCGCCGGGTGTTATTTCTTTAAATAACGTGCCGTCTTCAAACGGTACGATGCCTGTAAAATCATTTTTCAACCGGGCGATATTGCAATGCCGCCATCCGCCATAAATAATATAATACTGCCCGTCCTTATCATGAAATATAAACTGGTCAATGGGCTGGGCACCATGGTGAAATTTATCAATCAGCGGCTTGCCAAGATAATCTTTAAACGGACCTGCTGGTTTATCTGATACGGCTATACCAATACCGCCATATTCGTTATTACCCTGGATATCGTTGGCGCTGAAAAACAAGTAATATTTTTTGTCCTTCTCCACAATGGCCGGCGCCCACATAGCTTTCTTCGCCCATCTAACAGCAGCAGTATCCAGTATGCGTTCATGCTTTGTCCAATGCAACAGGTCGGGCGAAGAGAAGGCATCAAAGAACACCTGTTTTTTATATTCATCCGAATAAGTGGGATAGACCCAGTATTGTTTATTGAATATAGCCGCTTCGGGATCGGCGTACCACCCTTTAATGATGGGGTTGCCTGATCTTAACGTGTCAGCCTGCGCTACAGATGGACTTGCACCTATCCATAAAAGAAGAGTGCAGCAGTATATTCGTTTCATGGATGTAATATAAAAAGGGTTTATGAACCAGCGCTAATAAAATTATTTCAGAAATCGAAACTCCTGCATCCGTCACAGATGTGGGCACCCTTCCTGCAAATGATTTATTTCTATGCCATTGCTATTGCCGGAAAAACTATTTTTGTTTTCAACAACATCCGGCAGGGCGCCAATAAAATGAGACCAGTCAATGAATAAGCATAAACTGGAAATAAGGACAGTACAGGTAACCCGTTACGTAACGCCTTTACGTGAAGGAGGGTCATTGCCTGCTATTGCAGAAGCCGATGATGGGTTTTTATATGTAGTGAAATTCCGGGGAGCAGGCCAGGGTACCAAAGCCCTTATTGCTGATTTTATCGGCGGCGAAATAGCCCGGGCCGCAGGATTCAAAGTACCCGAAATTGTATTCGCTGGTTTAGATGAAGCTTTCGGCCGTACAGAACCAGATGAAGAGATACAGGATCTGTTGCGTGCCAGTGAAGGCATGAACCTCGGCCTTCATTTTTTATCAGGTGCTATTACTTTCGATCCTGCGGTAACACGCCTTGATACAAACCTGGCTTCCGGCATCGTGTGGCTTGATGCATTATTAACCAATGTGGATAGAACAGCCCGCAATACCAATATGCTTACCTGGCACAATGAAACCTGGTTGATTGATCATGGCGCTTCTTTGTATTTTCATCATTCCTGGCAAAACTGGCAGGAACAATCTGAACGCCCTTTTGTGCAGATCAAAGATCATGTACTATTGCCTTCTGCCGGCGAATTGGACAAAGCGGATGCAACCATCCGTGTAATACTGACGCCGGAGAAAATAAGATCCATCGTTGAAGAAATACCTGATACCTGGTTATATAACAGGGATAGCGAGGAGACGCCGGACGCGATGAGAAAAGTATATATCAATTTTTTAATCAACAGGATAGCCCATTCAGCCGTTTTTGTAAAGGAAGCCAATCATGCAAGACAATCACTTATTTGAATACGCCATCATCAGGGTAGTGCCACGGGTAGAAAGGGAAGAATTCCTGAACGTTGGTGTGATCCTATATTGTAAAACGCAGCAGTTTTTACAAACCATTTTTACATTGGATGAATCGCGCTTACTGGCTTTATATCCTGAGGTGGAAAGCAAAGAAGTTGAGATGCATTTGAAAGCTTTGGAACAAATAAGCCTGGGTAACCCGGAATCAGGACCGATCGCCTGCCTGGATATAGCTTCACGTTTTCGCTGGCTTACCGCCAAACGAAGTACTGTAGTACAAACTTCTGGTGTACATCCCGGTTTGTGTAAGGATGCTTCGGAGACATTGATAAGGTTGCATAAGGACTTGATATTATAATCAGCGTTACGGAAGCCCAAAGATAAGTGTGGTGGTTGTTCGTGTCATTGCCCTGCTGATCCTGTGAAGGATTATAGTAATAGTCATCCGGTATTACTGATCATTTCATTTGTTAAAATAAATTTTATTAATAAAGATGGAACAAGCGTATATCATTGCCCGGCTTAAAGCGATAACTATTCCGGAATTACTGGATGCCCTTGCAGAAGCGAACGCAGGAGAACCGGTAGATATTTACGAATACCTGCCGCCTGATTTGATTGATAAAGCAACGGATACTATCTGGGAATTTATTGATGCAGTAAAACAGATAAAAAAGTAATAAAACTCTTTAAGGTCTTTATTTTTCCAGGCGTCAACCTTGCTGGCAACCAAACCGAATATGCAGCAATATATTGATCAGTTACCGGAAGTTATACTGGCTGCACACCGGCCGGTAGTAGTGCCGCCGCCACAGGATGAAACATTTTTCATGGAAAAACATTTGAAGAAGCAGAGCGATAACCGGATAAAGTCTGCTGTTAATGCTTCAAAACCGATCTCATTCTAAAAACCCGGGTAAGTATAATTCATTAGTAACTCCTAATAGTATTGCCTTTTTTGGTAAATAAAGTGAATGTACCTAACCGAAGATGCTTGGATTGCAAGCTAACTCAGGCAATATTTGCCCTGCCTAATTCGACAACCAGTAAAATCCTATTCTGTGAAAGAATCACATCATCCCGAACACATAACTGTGTTCCTTTGCCCACCCCGGCATTTTCTTACAAAAATTTCAATAATAACCTGATATAATAACTGCTGCCCGGCAATTAACGGGAATTTTTATTTTTTAATAAAGAATAATCATCTATTTAAATATCCAACTATGAAAAATCGCTTACTTTGTTTTTTACTTGTTTTTACCCTGGCTTCGCAGCAATACATTAATGCACAGACTGCAGAGGCTGTGATAGGCTGGAGTACCTGGGCAAACTGGTCCAATTCCAATGCTGATCAGGGCTTAACTGCAAACCTTTCTCAACCGCTTATTACTACTGGCGGAACAGATGCGGTTGTATTTTCTGATGCCGGCGATGCTTATGGCCAGCGGGCCTTTACCACCGGGTGGAGTGGTGGTGCGAATACAAAAGCATGGCAGTTTCAAATGAGTTCTATTAAATACAGAACATTGAAGTTTTCCTGTAAAATGATGGGAACAAATAATTTTGCCAATTTTCTGGGCCCTCGTGATTTTAAACTACAATACAGCCTGAATGGTTCTGCATGGGTTGATGTAAGCGGGGGTACGCTGACTGCCGGTAATGGTAATAGTAATTTTAATAGCCTTACCAATGTATCACTTCCTGCAGCCTGCGAAAATCTGTCTGTTCTTTATATACGAATGGTAATGACATCCAACACATCGGTGACGGGTGCCGCAGTTACAGGCGGTCAGAGCCATATTGACGATCTGAATATAACAGGCATAAGTGACCCGGAAGCTCCTACGGATATCATTTTATCCAACAACTCTTTTTTAGTACCGACAGGTGGTACAGTGAGCAGTGGTACTACCGTGGGCGCTTTGTCTTCTGTGGACTTTAATTTAGGTAATACCCATACGTATAGTTTAGTGAGCGGTACAGGAAGTACGCATAATAGCTTATTCAGTATAGCTGGCAGCACCTTGTCAACTGCTGGTATTCTCAGTCCCGGTATTTACAGTATCCGTATCCGCAGTACGGATAATTCAACGCTTTATTTTGAAAAAGAGATAACTATTCGTGTGCTTGAACCCGATCCCATCAACCAGGGGACCCGCAATCGTATGAGCGCCATGGGGAATGATGGAAACACAGCGTTGGGTATGAGTGCACCCGCAGCTATTGCTTACAATAGTACGAACAACGAATATTTTACCGTTTGGCAGGGCGACGACAATACTGCGCCACTGGTGGATAATGAATTTGAAATATTCGGACAACGAACCAATGGCAGTACAGGGGTCGCTACAGGCAGCCGTGTGCGCATCAGCTTTATGGGCACTGATGGCCTGACCACTTTCCGGGGCAGTACTCCTTCTGTTGCCTACAACGCTACAAATAATGAATACCTGGTGGTATGGAGCGGAGATCATAACAGTGGTACTTTGGTAACAACGGAATTTGAAATCTGGGGACAGCGTATCAATGCGGCGACAGGAGCATTGACCGGTTCTATGTTCCGGATCAGCACCACGGCTACAGATGGTAATAATGCTTTTGATGCAGTAAACCCGGATGTAATCTGGAATGCTACCAGTAATCAATACATGGTGGTATGGACGTCTGATGACAATACTTCCGGTATGGTGGATAATGAAACAGAAGTCTTTGCGCAATTGGTCAGCAATACCGGCACACTATCGGGATCAAGGGTGCGTGTCAGTGTTATGGGGGGTAGTGGCAGTACGTCATTTGGCGCACTTAACCCGGCTGTAACCTGGAATGCCAACAGTAATGAATATTTTGTTGTATGGCATGGGGATGATAATACATCACCATTAGTGGATGGTGAAAATGAAATTTTCGGACAGCGTTTGAATAGTTCCGCTGTATTGCAGGGTGCAAGAATACGTATAAGCAATATGGGACCTGATGGCAACACATCTTACAGCGCTTCTAATGCCGATGTTGTATGGAACAGTTCTACCAATGAATATTTTGTCGTTTGGCAGGCTGATGACAATACCGGTAGTGTGATTGATAATGAAAATGAAATTTTCGGGCAACGTATCAGCAGCACGGGAACCTTTTCAGGATCTCGTATCCGCCTCAGCGATATGGGACCCAATGGTTCTACTTCGTATAACGCATCTTTCGCTAAAGTAATCTATCATTCGGGCCTTAATGAATTCTGGGTGTTATGGCAGGGTGATGACAATGAGGCAAGTATTGACAATGAAAATGAAATTTTTATGCAGAGAGTTACAGGTGCAGGCGCTGAAACAGGTAATAACGATATTCGTGTAAGCTATATGGGCACAGCCAACTCCACATCTTTCACTGCCAATCAACCTGCTGTAGCCTACAACAGCACTAATGCCAAAGCGCTGGCAGTATGGCGCGGAGACGATAATACGGCGCCGCTGGTGGACAATGAGTTTGAAATATTTGGCCAGCCCCTGTATGTATCCGGATCTACTCTGCCAGTAAACTGGTTATCATTTACAGCAGACAAGCAAGCGGATGAAACAGTGCTACTCAACTGGCAAACAGCCAGTGAACAGAATACCCGTGATTTCATCGTACAGCATAGTTCAACCGGCAGCAGCAACTGGAGGGATATTGGCCATGTAGCGGCCGCTGGTAACAGCAGTGTTGTATTGGATTATACATTCGTACACAACAATCCGCTCCAGGGAAAGAATTATTACCGCCTGTTGCAAACTGATATAGATGGACGCAGCAGCTATAGCAGGATTGCTTCAGTGGATATGAGTAAAGCGGTCAAACTGCTGGTTTATCCAAATCCGGCAGCGAATCATATAACGGTTCAATTGCCGGTTTCCGGTTTGGCAGTGATCAAACTTTACAGCAACGAAGGACAGTTGATAAAGGAAGAGCAGTACAATGGAAACAAATTAACGATGAATGTGCAGTCGCTGCCAGCAGGATTATATCATGTAAAAGCGCAGCAGCAGGGTACTACTTATAACGTAAGCTTTCTGAAGAAATAAGAAAGATAAATTGATACGTATTCTGGTTAGTCATTAAATAAACAGGCGGGACTGCAAAGCGGTCCTGCCTGTTTTAAGTTGGAAGGGAATTGGCTGTCAATCTGTCAACTTCTCCCGGTTTGGCCCATCTCTTGTATCTTGCGCTTTTTTACATACAAATACAACTATTGTCTATGGTACAGGAGAAAGGAACCATTTCCATTAATACTGAGAATATATTCCCGATCATTAAAAAATTTTTATACTCCGACAACGAGATCTTTCTGCGGGAACTGGTGAGTAACGCGGCGGACGCTACACAAAAAGTAAAACGCCTTGCTTCACTGGGTCATTATAACCAGGAACTCGGCGAATTGAAAATACAGGTGTCGGTAAATCCGGAAGCAAAGACCATTACCATTTCTGACAGGGGCATTGGTATGACGGCTGATGAGATCAAAAAATATATCAACCAGATCGCTTTTTCCGGCGCTACGGAGTTTATGGAAAAGTTTAAAGAAGCAAAAGATGCCAATGAGATCATTGGCCGCTTCGGTCTTGGTTTTTATTCCGCCTTTATGGTGGCAGATAAGGTAGAGATACAAACCCTTTCTTACCAGGATGGGGCTGAACCCGCCCGCTGGATATGCGATGGCAGCACTTCATTTGAAATTACGGAAGGCGACCGTACCGAAAGAGGAACGGAAGTGATCCTGTACATTAATGCAGAATCTGAAGAATTTTTACGGGAACAACGGCTACAGGAGATACTCAATAAATACGCAAAGTTTTTACCTGTACCAGTTCAGTTTGGTACTAAGAAAGAATCAGTAGCCGATGGCGAAGATGAAGAAGGTAAAGCGAAATATAAAACAGTTGACGTTGATAATATCATCAATAATACTAACCCTATCTGGACAAAAGCGCCTGGGGAATTGAAAGATGAGGATTACCTGGATTTTTACCGTGAACTATATCCTTTTTCCGAAGAACCGCTTTTCTGGATACATCTCAATGTTGATTATCCTTTTAACCTGACGGGTGTATTATATTTCCCCAAACTAAAAAATGATTTTGAGATACAGAAGAACAAGATCAAACTTTTCAGCCGCCAGGTATTTATTACGGATGAAGTGAAAGATATTGTTCCGGAATTCCTGATGCTATTGCACGGCGTCATTGATTCACCGGACATTCCACTGAACGTGAGCCGTTCTTTTTTACAGGCGGACAGCAATGTAAAAAAGATCAACAGTTATATCTCCCGCAAAGTGGCCGATAAGTTGAGCGAGATATTTAAAAAAGACAGGAAAGCTTATGAAGAAAAATGGAACGATATCGGCTTGTTTGTAAAATACGGTATAGTCTCCGATGAAAAGTTTTATGAAAAAGCGAAAGATTTTTTATTATTGACCAATACCCGCAACGAACATTATACGCTGGAAGAATATAATGCCAAAGTAAAAGATTTTCAAACTGACAAAAACGGTAGCCTGGTGTATCTCTATACGGTGGATGCGGAGAGGCAGCATAGCTATGTGCAGGCGGCCAATAAAAAGGAGTATGATGTATTGCTGATGAATTCACCCATTGATACACATTTTATTCATCACCTCGAAACTAAACTGGAGAAAACATCACTGAAGCGTGTAGATGCGGATGTAGTTGACAAGCTGATTGTAAAGGAAGATACAGCGACCCATACATTGACAGAAGAAGAGGCAGCAAAATTGAAAACAGTATTTGAAAAAGCGATCAGTAATCCATTGATGAAAGTAGAGGTGGAAAGCCAGCATGCCGAAGGAATGCCCGTGACAATTACGATGGAAGAATGGATGCGCCGTATGAAGGATATGTCGAAACTTGGCGGCGGCATGAACTTCTATGGTTCCATGCCTGATACCTATAAAGTAGCCATCAATGCCAATCATAAGGTGATTGCCAAAATATTACAGGCTGAAGAAGGACAACAAACCGGCATGGCTAAACAGGCATTTGACCTGGCGTTATTAGCACAGGGCATGTTGAAGGGGGCGGACCTTACCGCCTTTGTAGAAAGAAGTGTGGAAGTGATCTGACGCGCCTTTAGTTCAGTGAATAAGTTCATGTATGGTTAGGGCTGATCGGCTATCGGTTCATGTATCTACCTGATAAGTGTCACCATTCCTTTTTCATTGAATTTTTTGCCGCCTTCATATTCTCCTTCAGCGACCCAGACATAGGTACCCGAAGCCTGCTCCCTGCCCTTATATTTTCCATCCCATGGCTGGGTGCTGTCTTTTGTAGTAAAGACGATTTGGCCCCACCGGTTATATATGCTGAAGTGCTTAAGTGTTTTTAAACAACCAAAATACCCTCTTACATTTTCATTCCTTCCATCATTATTGGGAGTGAAAGCCGATGGAACATATATCTTACAGGCATTGATAATTACTACCTGTACGGTATCTATTCTCCCGCAACCATATTGATTTCTTACATGTATATTGTATAGTTGACTTTGCGACAATTTTCCCCTTGTTGATTTGCTGAAAGGGCTGAACAATCCGGATGCCGGGTACCATTCATAGCTTATACCATCCCTGCCCCCATAAAGGACAAAGGTTTCATTCTCGGTGGCTACCACATTATTGTAGCGGATAGCCGGTAACGCTTCACCCAGGTATATTTTCCGGGTAATACTATCCTTTATCACCGGGCAGTTGTCGCCGTTAAAGACAACATGTATAGTGTAGTATCCTGCCGAATCATAGATCAAGGAAGGATTCGCCAGTGAAGAAGTCAGTCCATTACCCAGGTTCCAGTTCCAGTTTGAAATACTTGTATTGCCATAACCGGGATCAAGGTTAATGACGTTGAGTTGTGTAAGACTATCGGCACAGGTGCCCTCTACTGTAAAATTGGCTGCGGGTTTTCCATACCGTAAATAAGATAATACATTGGGTTTAGAAAAACATCCTTTATCAGATTGTACGGTCAGTTCAATTTGATAAGTGGCGGGAATAAAGTTGGTAACGGGATGCTGTATATTACTGAAAACAGTTCCGTCTTTTTTC
This sequence comes from Chitinophagales bacterium, assembly GCA_015654695.1. Classification (GTDB taxonomy): domain Bacteria; phylum Bacteroidota; class Bacteroidia; order Chitinophagales; family Chitinophagaceae; genus VBAT01. The sequence goes on from JAATGJ010000092.1 coordinate 68,962, forward strand.
CAGGTCCAGCCCGTAATGCTTCCGCCCGAAATGCTGGAAGCATCCGTAAATGTATAATTTCCTACAACACATCCATCAGGGTTATCAAATGCTGCAACGGGTGTGGGATGAAAAAGTAAAAAGGTATCCCGTAACAGGTTTGTGCATCCATATTCTGTTGTCAGCCTAAGGCTATAGTTGCCCGAACTGCTGACACCAAGAACAAGTTCCGTAGCAGCCGGAATAGGCGTACTGTTTTGGTACCATTGATAGCCTGTAACAATTCCATCCTGGCTGGAATGAACAGCTTTCAAAACATTATCTTTTCCTTCGCAGGTAATAGGGTCGCCTTCAAAACTGTATCTTAAGAGCAAAGGCCGTCTTCTGCTGATGATGGTATCATTGCCGGAAAAAGATTTACATTGATTGGAATTGATGACTTTCACGGAATAAATACCATCATCATTAACGGCTAAGGTAACAGGGCCATTGGCCATCAGTAATACACCATCCTTATACCAATCAATTTCAACCGGTCCGGCCGCATTGGGGATCACATCAGCCGTGATGGATACAGGCGCTCCTTCACATTTATATACTTTGTTTGAAGGAGACAATGTAACGACAGGTGGTATAGTAAAATCAACTCTTGTTTTCGAACTGGTATTGGAACAAAAGGCATTCGGAAATATCTGCGCATCATACAACCCGGCATCTCTTACATAAATACTATTTCCTGACATACCCGGCATGGGTACTCCGTTCCTGTTCCATTTATATAAAGCTCCGGCAATACTGCTTACTGTTAGTTGTACGGAATCCCCGGGGCATATAAAGGCAGATGCCGGCGTAATGGGATAGACCGTATTACAATCACATACTGTGATCCTTAACAGGGAAGTATCGCCTGCTCCGCATACATTGACACCATATACCCAGATGCTGTCGGACAGTATTGATGATCCAAAATTTACAGTGATGCTGGTAGTTCCATCGCCTGATAGAACAGAAGCTCCCGGCGGTACCCGCCATATATATCGTTTGGCCTGCGCAAGAGGATTTATGGTATAAGTTCCTGTAGTATTGGGTAAACAAAAATTAGTTGGTCCGCTGATCGCCCCTGCTTTTGGTACATGGGTGATATTCCCTTTTATAGCAGTAAAATTTATACTGATAGAACCTCCGCAGGAATTAATACCTGTAGCTTTGTAGTTAAGCGTATCAATACTTCCATCGCATATTACCAGCGGACCTGTGGTGGTATTTAATCCTGTTGAAGGTGACCATGTCCAGTTATCAAATCCCCCGGTATTCACTACTTCAAAAACAGTAGGACCTGTAGAACAGATCTTGGAAGTATCGCCGGAATTAATGGCGTCGGTATTACCGATTTCGAATGAAGGACCTGTAAGATCTACCGCTTCATCGAGGTCTGCAATGTTCAGCACGTTTACAAATTTTAAAGAAGTTTGCCTGCCGGGTAACAGATCACCCAGCTTAAACGCAATGGTAATAGCTATATCCGCAGTGCTTGTTCCTGTACAATTGTGAGACGACTGGCAATTCCACGCCTCTGAGGCGCTCCTGTTGGAAAAACCGCCGTACGACACCTTTGCCCGGCAATCCCTGGTTCCTATACCTATAAAACATCCAAATAATAATCCTTCTGCTGTTACGACAGCCTTATTGTCAATATTCGGATTCTGGTTGACTACTGTATTGCGGGTGGTATAATCTCCTGTAAGCGTCACTTCGTTATCAGGGTCAATGTTTCGCATGTAATAAATATTGCGCAGTGTATCCGTTGTAGTATTTTTTAAAGTTACTTCCGTCAAAAAATAAAGTTTGTTAACCGGCACCAGTGTTTTAGCGGTAATGGCAAGCCCATTAATTTTCCCTTCCCATTTCCCGGTTATGATCGTTCCATCATTACGGTATTCAGTAATGCCTCCGGCAACATCACTCAAAGCGCATAGCAGGTTGTTATTATAGTTTACACCGTTTATCGTCAATCCCCATCCTTCTTCCGGCGTACCCGGTACGTAATAGTCGCCACAATAACCAGGGGAACCTATATCCCAGCCATCCTTTCCATGGTCGGCTACAAATCCCAGTCTGAAAGGATTTCCACTGGACCCGCCACGGGGATGAAAGCCTGCCGGGGCGTCAACAGTAGTGCCGAAAGTGCCACAGGGGCCTATACCCAGTTCAACGTATTGGCCTTTTATAAAACAATTGCCATTGGTGATCTGTGCACACAATCTGCCGCCTGGCAGGATTGCGCTGAAAAGTATAATAACAGGTAAAATATATTTAATTTTCATCCATCATTAGTAATAGGATAAGTAACACTAATCCGGGATTAGTAAAACTATATCAGGTGTCAAAAATGAGTCAGGATAAAGTTCTTCAGGAGGATGAATGAAAGTCAAAAAAGGAAAATGGAACATCTTGTCCATGTAAAGGAATAGCGATACTGGAATAGTAAGGCTAATATATAAAAATTTATACGAAATGTGAAGATTAGATTACGGGAAAATGGATAGACGCATGTTTCAGATTCTGACTGGTTTCCCTGGCCTGCAGTACCCTGTATTGACCTATCGCCGTGTATTTACTATGAGGCCATTACCGCTTTTATAAACTGGCGGCGTAGGATCAATTACTAAAAATTCAGGCGGTTTGGCATATTGCAGAACCAACTCCCTGTACTTGCTTTTAAGACTGCGTTTAATGCTGCCCAAATAGCCAGGTTTGGAGATCAGGTTATTATCCAGCGGGATGGATTCGATAAGGTCGTATCCTATGTACATCATTAGTTTCATAGTACTGAAGTATAATGTAAAACAAGTTCAATTTCTTTTTCAGCGCAATATCACAAGTACTCTTTTTTAAAAGTAGTTTTACGACAATATTGACGACCCATTGGATATCTGCAATCCTGTTCAGGCCTGCGTATGCCATCTTTATTACTGAACCTGAAAAGAAGAGGGTAGTTCTTATTTATCCTGGCTCCTTAAACTAAATAAGAACAGCCCGGGTAACGCCAGCTTATTCCATACGATTTCCGGTTATTGTATCAGGGTCAGTGTACCTTTCAGGTTATTTCGTACCCCGTTCTGACCGGTATAGCTTAATGTATATACATACACACCGGTGGGTTGTTTTGCTCCCCTGAAGCTGCCATCCCAGGCAAAACTATTTCCCCTCCCTTCATATACTTTTGTTCCGCCCCTGTTAAAGACCAACAGCGCTATTTCTTTAAAAGCCGAAGGAAAGGAAATGCTGAAAAGATCATTCCTGCCATCATTGTTTGGTGTAAATGCATTGGGAATGAAAACATCATTGCTTCCCGGGGGAGAATTTTGTGATTCATGTGAAAAGGTGAATACAGTATCTGTTGAACACATGCCACCTGCTGCAGCGACTGTGATACTATGCCGGCCTGCCGTAACATTTAGAAAAACACCGCTGGTATTTGTTCTGCTGTTATCCAATGTATAAGTAATCGTTCCCGGTGTGGGATAGACAGCAGTAACACGAACTGAACTTGTTGAAGATTGTATGGATGTTGTAATCTGCAGCCGGTTTATAATAACTGCATCATCCAGCCCGGTTTCTGTACTGCTTGCTGCATCAAGAATATCCATTTGTAATGAAGAGGCATCACCTGTCACCAATTTATTTTCGAGATCTAATTCTACAAGCTCGGTATGATACCCGTTGAAATAAGATAAACCAAAGTACCTGCTTTTGCCGCAGGGTATAGGATGAGATAATA
>JAATGJ010000083.1 GCA_015654695.1 Chitinophagales bacterium
AAAAAAGAATTCAGCAATGAAAGTTTCACAAACAAAAACAATCGTATTTATTACAGGTGCATTTGTAACCAATAACTGCTGGGACGAATGGATACCATACTTTGAATCGAAAGGTTATAAATGTATTGCACCGCCCTGGCCTTATAAAGACAGTACTGCTGAAATATTGAGACAAGGGAATTCTGATAAAAATATTGCGTCAAATAATCTTTCCGGTCTTACGGAGTATTATGCCAATATTATAAGGCAGCAACCGGAAAGGCCGATCGTTGTCGGGCATTCAATGGGCGGCTTAATTGTGCAGCTACTTTTGCAAAGAGACCTTGCAGCAGCCGGGGTCGCCATTCACCCGGTTCCTCCCAAAGGTGTGATAAGCACTAAATTTTCATTTGTTAAAGCAGCCTGGGGCCCGTTGGGATTTTTTACATCCAGACACAAGCCGTTTATGATGTCTTTTAAGCAATGGCAATATGCGTTTACCAATGGGATGAGTTTAAATGATCAACAGAATTCCTATCAACGTTTTTGCACCCCGGAGAGTAAAATGGTTTCAAGAAATACGCTGTCAAAAGCGGCGAAGATAGATTTCAAAAAAGGACACGAACCCCTGTTAATTACTTCCGGTTCTATTGATCGTGTTATTCCTGCATCACTCAACAAAACTAATTTTAAAAAATATAAGAATAATAACTCCATTACCGGATACAAAGAATTTGAAGGAAGAAACCACTTTGTACTTGGGCAACCAACCTGGAAGGAAGATGCTGTATATATACTTGGTTGGCTGAACAGCTACTGATACATGCCTCCCGGCTTATTTAATTTCCAATAGTAAATAAATGCCTTCTTAATCAATCAATATATAAAATTTAAATACACAAAAAATGAAACATAGTTTTTTAAAACACCGGATCAGCATTATTTTAATTTCCTTTAGCCTGATTTGCAGCTTGCTGCTATCAGCGACACTTAAAACTAATGCGCAAACTCTGAAAGCTAAAAATATTGTAATAGTCCATGGTGCCTTCGCAGACGGATCTGGTTTCAAAGGATTGTTTGATATACTTACTAAAAAGGGATACCATGTAACCATCGTTCAAAATCCGCTGACCTCTCTTAAAGATGACGTAGATGCAACCAACCGTATACTTGATCAACAGGATGGTACTGTTATCCTGGTAGGCCATTCGTGGGCAGGCACGGTGATAACTGAAGCTGGTATACACCCGAAAGTAGTCGCCCTGGTTTATATTGCTGCATTTCAGCCCGATAAAGGCGAAACTACAGCACAGTGGGCAGGTTCTTTACCCGCATCGCCAGAAAGTGGCATTGCGCCACCTGACAAAAATGGGGTGGTTTATTTTAGTAAAGAAAAGTTTCATGCAGGTTTTTGCGCGGATCTGAGTAAGCGGGATGCAGACTTTATGTATGCATCGCAACAGCCAATTTTTGTAAATTGTTTTACTGCAAAAATCAGTGAGGCCGCATGGAAATTGAAACCGAGCTATGGCATAGTTGCTACAGAAGATAAAGCCATTGTTCCGGATATAGAACGTAATATGTATAAACGCTCCGGAACAAAAATTACCGAGATAAAAGGAAGCCATGTGGTATTCATTTCTCACCCTGATGCGGTAGCAAATGTGATAATAGAAGCTGCGAAGAATAAATAACGATACACATATCCAAAATAACTCTCCGTCAATTATTGATTATTCCTTTAGTGGTCATGATGATGCGTTTTAAATTCAAAAGTCATCATCTTAAACAATCCTTCTGTTACAGCTACCGGGGAAGGGACACTCAGGGTTTTGAAAAGATCAGACAGAACAATAAAATAAAATGAAACTTAAATTACACTTTTTGCTGCTGGTTGGATGTCTTGTATTCACCCATGCGGATACCTTTTCACAGGCAAATACGGATACACTGCGACTTTCCTTGTCAGCAGCAATTATCCTGGCTGTAAAGCAAAACCAGCAGTTGAAAAGTGTACAACTGGATGAAGAAGTAAACAAGCATAAAATTAAAGAGATCAAAGCGGCCGCGTTACCACACTTAGTAGGCGATGGCGCTTACAATGATAATTTTTCGAGGCCATCTCAAATTTTACCCGGGGAATTATTTGGACAACCAGGTTCGTCAATAGCTGTAAAATTTGGTACCCGATATGTCCTGGGTGCAACTGCCCAATTAAATCAAAAGCTTTTTGATCCTTCTTTAAATACAGGATTAAAAGCTGCGAAAGCGGGGCAAGGTTATTTTGAGTTAAGCACTTTTAAAAATAAGGAAGACCTTATTTATAATGTTGTGCATGTGTACATACAATTGGAAATTACAGAAAGACAAAAGGACCTGGTTGAAGGTAATATCGTCCGTATGAAAAAATTAGTTGAGATAACGGATGTTCAGTACCATGAAGGCATCATTAAGAAAATAGATGTTGACCAGTTAAAAGTAAATCATACCAATCTCCGCACGCAACTATCTACTATTAAAAATACCTATACACAATTGCTTAATGAGTTAAAAGTATTAATGAACGAAGAGGTGTACAGGCCGGTTGTGATAATCAATGAAGCTGGCGCAAACCACATTCTTGTAGCCGATCAGCTATTTCTGAAAGACAATACCGATCTGAATTTAATGAACTACCAGATATTATTACAGGAGTTAAATACAAAAAATATTAAAGCGGGCTATTTGCCTTCGCTGAGCAGCTTTACCAATTTTGGTTGGCAGGGGCAGACGGATAATTTATTTAAAGCTGGCGCCACACAGAATTTTACTTCCGGTTTGTCGGGGTTAAAATTAACCATTCCCATTTTTGATGGCTTTGCCAGGCGAAATAAAATAGCCCAAAGCAAACTGCTGGTGAACCAAATGAAATTGAATAAACAATACCTTACTGGAAAAGTTACGAATGATTTTGTAAATGCAAAAAATGACCTTGACCAGAACAAAGAGGTACTGTATGCGCAAACCGAAAACATGACTGTGGCTGAAGAGCTTTACAATGTAGCCAAACTTTCTTACACCGAAGGAATTTCTCCGTTGTCTGAACTGATAAACGCTGAGAATGGATTGAAAGAAGCTCAGACACAATATATCACCGCGCTGTTGCGCATGAATATCGCCGAACTGGAATTGATGAGAACAAGCGGGCAGTTAAGTAAAATAATTAAAGGCAACTAAAACAATTATGAAAAATGAATTATTAAAACCAAATGTGAAAAGAATAATCACTATCGTTGTTATCCTTGCACTTACAGGGCTCATGGCTTTTAAGCTATACATCAACAAAACCGCAATCAATATAAAAGCTGGGGAAACGCCGGCGGAAGTAGATTTTATACCGGTAAAAGTTGCGGCAGTTGAATTAAAGAAAAAGAGTTCCGTTATTTCCTTCACTGGTTATTTTGTAGCCCGCAAGGAAGTTCTCTTAACCGCAGAAGCACAAGGTTCATTAATACAATTGAACATTAAAGAAGGCCAGAAAGTAAGGCGGGGGCAGGTTATAGCGCGTATTGATCCTACCGCTATTCAGTCAAACCTGTCAACCGCCCATGCGTCATTGAATAAAGCGATAAAGGATAAAGAGCGTTACGAAAGATTGGCTGCCGCGGGCGCCATCAGTCAGAAACAATATGAGGACATTGCCTTAACTGTAGACAATGCGAGGGCCAATCTTACAGGCATTCAGCAGCAAATGAAGTATACCATTATTCGTTCACCTCTATCCGGCACAGTAAGTGAAGTAAAAGTTGAACGGGGCAGTTTTGCAACTGTAGGTAGTAAAATAGGAACTGTAGTTGATGTATCCAAATTGAAAATGGTAATACAACTGCCCGAAGCGGATGTTATAAAAATAAAAGAGGGCCAGGCGGTTCAGATCAGAACAGAAATATATCCCGATCACGTATTCAATGGCAATATCAGTTTAATAGGTGTACAAGCTGATGAAGGAAGAAAATATAATGTGGAAGTGGAAATGCCTAATAATGGAGACTACCCCTTAAAGGCCGGTATGTTTGGATCGGTATTGCTGGAAGCACAGGTAAAAGATAACGGAGAAAAATTGTTCATACCACGTAAAGCTATTACAGGCAGCATTAAGGATGCGTGGGTATTTGTTTTGAATAAAGACAGCACGGTAAGCATAAGGATGATTGACGTGTTGAATGTTTCAGGCGATGAGGTTATTGTATTAAAAGGGATACAGGCCGGCGAAAAGGTTGTGATCAGCGGGCAGATCAATCTGCAGGAAGGCAAAAAAGTAAGAGTGATCCGGTAACTAAATCAAAATAATAAAAAATACTTTCATGAGTATTACAGATATAGCAGTAAAAAGACCAACCCTGGTTGTGGTGTTGTTCACTATATTGATCTTACTGGGTTTGGTAGGTTACAATAGCCTCACCTACGAATTACTTCCTGAAATCAATTCGCCGGTTATTACTATTACAACCATTTATCCCGGCGCCGGTCCTGCGGAAGTGGAAACATCCGTTTCTAAAAAGGTGGAGAACGCCATTGCCACGTTGGAAAACCTGGAAAGCACACAGGCCATTAGCCAGGAAGGTGTTTCGGTTGTAATTGCCACCCTGTTAAACGGCGCCAATGTTGACAATGCTTTACAGGAAGCGCAACGAAAAGTAAACGCCATTACATCCACCTTGCCCGATGACGCGAAAGAACCGGGTCTCGGTAAATTTTCTTTTGATGAATTGCCCATTATGCGTATTGGCGCTACATCAGATATGGATGAAAGAGCTTTCACTACTTTGCTTGATA
>JAATGJ010000017.1 GCA_015654695.1 Chitinophagales bacterium
AAACGGAAGGGCGGCCTGTTCTGCACATTGCCTTGAGAAATTTTTCGAAGCAACCTGTATTAGCCGAAGGCAAAGATGTAATGCTTGGTGTAAAAAAGGTATTGCGGAAAATGAAAACATTTGCAGATGCAGTGCATAATGGCGATCACAGGGGCTATACTGATAAGCGAATAAAATACATTGTAAATATTGGAATCGGTGGCAGTGATCTTGGGCCACTGATGGTAACAGAAGCATTGAAGCCCTATAAAGTGGATGGTATAGAAACTTTTTTTGTATCCAATGTGGATGGCACCCATATAGCCGAAACATTAAAGAAAGTAAAACCCGAAAGAACTTTATTCCTCATCGCTTCCAAAACCTTTACTACACAGGAAACGATGACCAACGCCCTTACTGCCAGGGAATGGTTCCTGAAGAAGGCGAAGAATGAAAAACATGTGGCTAAACATTTTGTAGCGTTATCCACCAATGAGAAAGAAGTAGTGAAATTCGGTATTGACAAAAACAATATGTTCGGATTCTGGGACTGGGTAGGCGGCCGTTATTCTTTATGGAGCGCTATTGGTTTGTCTATCGCGCTGACCATCGGTTATAAAAATTTTGAGCAGTTATTAAAAGGCGCTCATGATTCAGACAAGCATTTCCAAACTACTTCTTTCGATAAAAATATACCGGTACTGATGGCGCTGGTCGGACTGTGGTACACCAATTTTTTTGGAGCACAAAGCGAGGCCATCCTTCCTTATGATCAGTACCTGCACCGGTTCGCCGCTTATTTCCAGCAGGGCAATATGGAAAGTAACGGGAAGACTGTTGACCGCAATGGTAACCCTGTAGGTTATTCAACCGGGACGGTCCTCTGGGGAGAGCCCGGTACTAACGGGCAACATGATTTTTACCAGTTGATACACCAGGGCACATTATTGATCCCCTGCGATTTCATTGCACCGGCGCAAAGCCATAACCCTATCGGCGATCACCATCCAAAATTGCTCTCCAATTTCTTTGCACAGACAGAAGCATTGATGAATGGGAAAACAGCGGATGAAGCAAGAGCGGAATTAGAAAAGCAAGGACTCTCTGCTGAACAAATAGAAAAATTGCTGCCATTCAAAGTGTTTTCAGGCAACAGGCCCACCAATTCTTTTTTAATAAAAAAGATCACGCCTTTTACTCTGGGGCAACTGATCGCTTTGTATGAGCATAAGATATTCGTACAGGGAGTTATCTGGAATATCTTCAGCTTCGACCAGTGGGGAGTAGAACTGGGTAAACAATTGGCCAATAAAATTTTACCTGAATTGGAGAGTGATGACACTGTTACCGGGCATGATTCATCTACCAACAGCCTGATAAATGCGTATAAAAAGTCGAAGAAATAGGTTTAACTTCAGCATACCTTAAACCATCGTTTATGAAAAAAATGTTCCTTCTCGCTGGTATTATAGCTTTTTCTGTTGCTTCTGCACAACAGAATGATATTTTTGATATTCAGGAACATCTTACAAAGAAGAACCAGTTGAATAAAGAACTGGCAAAAGACAATCTATTCAAATACCATGTTTCCTGTTTTGGCAATTATAAACAATATGATATCCTTGTATCAAAACATGGTATGGAAGTTTTGAAAGCAAGGACTAAAACAAAAGTCTTATCTGAATTAATCAATAGCAACAAGGTTGATTCTATTCCCGAAAATAATATGGTTTTTAATTTCTCTTCAATGGGAACTAACGAACCATTTCCACTTGCAAAATTTTCTCATACTTTGCCCAATGGTAACAAAATCTATTTACTGCCCCAGGATAATATGCCCTGTGTAGTTCCAGGTATGGAAGAGTTTAATATGCCCGTTGTAAAAGCTGAGATTTTGCCATACAACATTCCAAATCCTGCATATCCTCCTCAAAGCAAGATTGAAACTTTTACTCCGGAGAAAATAAAAGAACTCCAGGAATTGTTTAACAAAAAATTGAACAAATAAAAAAGCCCGGTCCGACCGGGCCTGATATAATTTATCTTTTTAGAATTACCATTTATCTACTTCTTCAGTACTGCTGGTATTGGTCACACTTGTTGGGGTAGTGTCCTCTTCCACTTCTGCTGCTGGCGCAGATGAAGTTTCTGTTTCTGCTGCAACGGATACAGGTGTTGTATCCTCTTCAGTTCCTTCTGCGCTAACTCTCTCAGTTACCCCACCTTCATTTTCCAGGGCCTCATCATGATTGAAAGCATCGAAGTCGAAATCAGGCATCAGCTCCGTCTTTACATAGTCAACCGCTTCGCCCAATGCCTTAATAAACTTGTTGAAGTCTTCTTTATACAGGAACACTTTGTGCCTGTCATAGCCATTGTCATCAAAACGTTTCCGGCTCTCGGTGATGGTCAGGTAATAATCATTGCCCCTTGTAGTCCTTACATCAAAAAAATACGTCCTTCTCTTCCCGGCACGTATTCTTTTACTATAGATACTCTCCATTTTCTTTTCGTTGTTCTCGTACGCCACAGTGTTTTGATTTTAGCAGTTAAAAAATTCCCCTGATTTAGGATATACAAATATATTGATAGTTTTGACATAGCCAAATCTCAGTTCTTAGATCGTAGTCAGGAGTTCTGAGTCAGCGTCCTCACTGCTGTAACTTTATTTTGACCCCGAAGCTTTCGGATATTTAACCCCTGTCGGGTTCTGACTCGTAACTCGCAACTCGCAACTCATAACTCGGAACTTCCTCTTCCCTCCTGCTGTCTTGCATATAGACCTGCATAGTATCCGGCGGGAATAGAGACCAGTTCCTGGTGGGTGCCCTGCTCAATTATTTCCCCGTCCTCCAGCACCACTATTTTGTCAAAACTCAGCAATGAAAACATCCGGTGTGTAATAATGATCGCCGTTCTATCCCGCAGGTATTCATCCAGTTGACCGACGATCTCTTTTTCTGTTTTAGCATCTACGGCGCTGAGGCAATCATCAAAGATGACAAGACCCGGATCTTTGATCAATGCACGGGCAATGGAGATACGTTGTTTCTGTCCGCCGCTAAGCGTTACGCCTCTTTCACCAATTTGTGTTTCGTATTGCTGTGGCAACAGATCTATTTCTTTGTCCACATTCGCCTGTTTGGCGGCGATAACTACAGCATCATGTGCAGATTGCTGCAATCCAAACCGGATATTGTTTTCAATGGTTTCGCTGAATAAAAAAACATCCTGGGGCACATAGCTAACCTGTTCTCTTAATGATTTCAGGTCCAGACGACGGATATCCACTCCTTCCACTTCTATTTTCCCTTTTGTTACATCATACATTCTTAGCAGCAACTGGGCGATGGTCGTTTTGCCACTGCCTGTCCTGCCTACTATGGCTACCTTCTCTCCTTTCTTTATCTGCAGGTTAAAGTTATTCAATGCCTGTATGCCGGTATCGGGATAAATGAAACCGACATTTTCAAAGCGGATATTTCCCAGTAGTTCAGGCCGTACAGGAACTGCAAGTTGTTGTATAGCCGGTTTTGTATCTAAAAATTCATTAAGTCTTTTTTGCGAAGCGGCCGCCCGCTGTATCATACTCGCCGTTAACCCAATGGCGCTTACCGGGAAGGTGAGCATGTTGATATACATGACAAACTCCACGATGGTATCCATGCCAATATTGTGCTGGCCGCGGATATAATAGATACCGCCAATCATGATAGTGACAAGCGTACTCAGGCCGATAAGTAAGTTAATAGAGGGGAAATAGATCGCTTCCACTTTAGCCAGGTCAATCGCATTCTTCCGGTACTCTTCGCTGTTCTTTGTAAAAAAACCAAGCATCGCTTTTTCCTGCACAAACGATTTGATAACACGGATACCTGAATAAGACTCCTGCGCATTGGTAGTAAGATCAGAAAGAGAAGCCTGTATCCGTTCACTTCTTTTATGTATCGTATTGTTTACATAATAGATGGCCACAGCCAAAATCGGCAAGGGCGCCAATACATACAGCGTAAGTAATGAATCCCGTTTGTACATAAAGAAAACCGTCAGTGAAATAACCGCTACCAGGTTGACTAAATACATAAGCGCAGGGCCTGTGAACATCCTGACCCTGCTGACATCTTCGGAGATACGGTTCATCAGGTCGCCGGTACTGTTCTTTTTATAAAAAGCGGTATCCAGTTTCTGGTAATGGGAATAGACTTCATTTTTCTGGTCGTATTCGATCAGGCGGCTCATGACGATGATGGTTTGCCGCATCAGGAAAAGAAAAAAACCACGGAGCAGGGCCAGTATCAGGATGGTAAGGCCGCATAAAATCACCACTTTGGCGGGGCCATAGTTGGCTCCCTGTACCTTCTGAATGAATATATCCACCGATGCATCGTAATCCGGCTGAATTTTCCTGGGTTTATAGCCCGGCAGGTTCAATGTTCTTTGTACAAAGTCAATAATGAATCCCGTGATCTGCGGGGTCAATACACTGAAGTAGTTGGATAAAAAAACAAACAGGATCCCGGCGCCAAGACGGATACGGTATTTCCAGAAATACTTATTGATCGCTTTCAGGTGCTTCATCGGCGCAAAGGTATTGATTGGCAGGTTTTGACGTTTGCAAAAAATACCAGTTCATTTCAGGTTAAGGATTTTTTTTTTGTAAATATGGCTACTATCAGCGCCTGTCGCACTCTTCAGCGCCCCGTCCGCTTTTGAGCATGTTACTATCGTTAATTTTTGTTGACCAGGCTTTTTAAATAATCTGATGTTATTTCATTTCCTGTAATTAAGGACAGGCCTTCACCATCTTTTAATTGTAAGGCTAATTCTTTCATCGCCCCGATGGCAATTTTTAAAAAAGAAGGCCCGAGACTCATCCTTGCTACTCCCAGTTCATGGAGTGTTTTGAAATCCGGGATTCCCGGAATAGTTAAGATATTGAGTGGCAATTTAACCTGGTCTATTATTTCTTTTATGTGTTGTTCCTGTGTAAGTGTAATGGGATAAAAACCATCAGCCCCTGCTTCTTTGTAGGCTAATCCTCTTTTAATTGCTTCATTCAGTTTAGCATCTTCACTGGCAAAGCTTTTCTCATGTATATAAACATCTGTCCGGGCATTAATGAAAAAGGGGATGCCCATTTCATCAGCTGTTTTCCGTATAAGCCTGATCTTATTGCATTGAGATTCGATGGATACAAGGGTATTTGTTTTTTTGTCTGTGTCTTCTATATTAATTCCAGCTATCCCGGTATTGATAAGCAGTTGTATGTTTTCCTGCAGTTGAATATCATCAGCGGCATACCCGCTTTCAATATCTGCTGTAACAGGAAGATGAACGCTGTGGGTGATTTTTGTTACGAGTATCAACAGATCATTGAAAGAAATGTTTTCACCATCATGATAACCGTTCGAATAAGCATAGATGCACTTTGAATGAGAGATAATATGCAGATCAATATTGGCCGGTAATTGCTTTACCAGTTCCCATGCATTCTGCAATGGGTTTTTGGTGAGTGTTTCATGCTGAAATGCCAGGATATTCCTGTCGTATGTATGAACGATATGATTCCAAAGTTCAGTGCCCGGCAATTCACCGAAAGAACCCACGGTAGAAGAATTAGTTCCATGTATAAATAATAAAAATGGTTGGCCGGTATTCAATGTTTCCATTTTTTCCAATTCAAAATTTCGATTTATTCTTACCAGCCCTTTGTGGTTACCCATTTGCTTTTCTTCCAGCTCCCTGGCAAAGAATTCTATTTTACCAGCCATTGCCTTACGTGCAAATAAATTAAAAACTTTGAGTGCCACTTTTCCAAAAACGCCTCTCGATGCGTCCGGGTGATCAAGTTCGGCGGGTATTTCAAAAGAGGCATCGCCGTCCCGGTTTTTGGTGAAGCTCCCGGGATAAATATCTTCCAGCGTATCAGGCGGGCATAACCAGGTGGTATCATCTTCAAATACCAGTTCAACAAGATCGTTGTCTTTGATCTGCAATTCAGGCGGCTTTCCCGGTCCACGCATAGTACCCGATACCAGGATACTATCTTTTAATTCCAGCATAGGATGCGCTGCAACAGTTGACCCCGAAAGTTTTTGCCGTTGGCCGCTGACCGTAAGTTTTGTGATTTTCATTTTATCCGCATTTATAATTATGCATATAATGTTAATATAACCAGGGACAGGATCATCTCCGCCATTGCAGGTTGTTTGCAAAGAGTAAGGAGCAGGAAGAAATTTCCAATAAACTATTAAAAGGAATATAGCTCAACAGGCCATTGAACTAATCAGAGCGGTAACAAATGTGTAATTAAAAGTAGGATAAAAAATAATATCTATTAAAAACACTATAAAAATATCACTGGCAGTGATGCCTGATCACAAAAAATAAAGGCGTTCTGTATCAGAAGATATTCACCGGCTTTAAAATGGGATGTGCAAAAAAATGTCCCTTTGAAATGAAAAAACTGCCGTTTCTTAAGCCGCAGTGATTGCAGAATAAAACCCACTACCCGGAAAACAGTTTGACATCATAATTTGCCTATACTTCTATTTGCCGCCTTTACTTTTTTAAATGCCGTTGCCCTGGCTTTTATGGATGGAATGACTATCGTGATCATATTTTTGGCCTTTTCGGTTATGATTTTAGCAGCTTTCAAAGCCGTTGCTGTATTTTTCAAAGCCCGCAGGTATTTAATAACAGGGACTTCATTTTTTACTTTTTTCAGGAACTCCTCATCACTTGCCATGTCAAGTAATTTTCCGCCGATAACACCGAGGTTTTCCAACTCCTTTGTAAACTGCTCAATTTGATCTATTAGTTTTTCAATATCTCCTGTTTGGGCGGTTCCATTTAATTGCGCCTCAATTTGCTTTGCAACAGCTTCCATGAAGAAAACCTTATTGTACAATTGTCTTACCTGGCTCATCAGGCTGTCAAGTGTTATACTGTTAGTTGATTTCACTTTCTCCCAGTCTATCCTGTCCGGATCTTTCTGTGCTGATACGGTAACTGAGGTCAGTAGTAAGACTGCCATAATAACTGATGCTGTTAAAAACTTAATTGCTTTCATAACTTTAATTTTAAGTGGTTTTGAAATAAATGTTTATTGTTTTAAAAAGATTACACAAGTCATTTCCGTGTTGGGCACAGGCAGATACTTTTCGCCAAATTGCAGGATTACCGTATTGTACTTTTAAAGGGAGGGATTGTAAACATGAAAAGTGCGGGCATTTTTCAATCAGCTTTTGAAAGCTCTTTTATGATCTTCTTATACAGGGGATGATCATGGCAAAATGATTTTAACCCACCCAGCAATTCCTGTATAAAGCCTGTATATAAGCCGTGATCTTCTTTTCGCTCTGTATGAGCAGTGAGCCTGAAAAGATTATTCCTGTTTTTAAATTGCTCATCTGTGATTGCTACGGCTGTTTGAAAGAAACCGCCTTCCGCATCTCCGCCAAGGAAAAGAGAAGTTCCGGACAAGATCATACTACTATAGTTTTTCAGCCCGGCTGCAGCTATCCGGCTGACCGTATCTGTTAATAACATGGAATACCTGCTGATGGCCTGCATTGACACGCAAATAAATTCTTCCTGGTATACTGCCTTTTCTTTTCCTGATACTTCAGCCACAGCCTTAAGACCGGCCAGGTGCTGCATTACTTGTGTATGATACTGGCAGATATTATTGAACTCCTTTACAGCCGGACTTCTATCAACAACCCGAAGGCTGTTAGTAACGGGCGGTAAAACGGTGACTACCGGGCTGTAACTATTTTTCTGTGTGAATGTGTGGGTTGCGCTTTGCATAACTAATAAATTTGTTGGTGTATTTATTAGTTAATAGCAGGGGCAATAAGGAATCATCAACTTTTTACTGCGTTAACATATATTTAGCGGTTGTATTCTTTTTACCACAGCACCCAATCCACACTCTGTATCTCATTCCTGGTAGTAGGCTGCTGCAAACCCTTTGTCAATTCACTAACTCTCCTGCTGACGTGTTTCTTCAATTCATTTACTGTTACAGTTTTACCAGTTTTTAATAACTCCAGTACACTATATGTAAACACACCATTCTTCAGATCACCGCGTTCTAAAGCAAACTGAGTTCCGGCTGCAGCAGAGATGATGGTAGTACCTGTCCCCCGGCCTACGTTTACAAACAATTCCTGCATCAGTTCAAAACTGTTCTTTGTTCCAAGCTTGTTGTTTTGTGATGGGGGTAATTTTATTCCCCTGCTATCCGGGCTGACATTATTTTCTTTTTTCAGATCCGCTTGCACCGCAGCAATCTTCTGCATATCTTCTTTATCTACTTCACCACTATGACAGGCATCTATCATCAGCAGTTTTTTCCGGGCTTTGATGCCATCCACTAAATTTTCCAGTTCATCGTAGGGCAGACCATTTTGTTCAGGCTGATTGAAATTTACTTTGTAGGTGGAGAGATAGTAATCATAACTCTTACTCAACAGGCCATGACCGCTATAGGCAATAATCACTTTATCATCTTCATTACTCTGTAATAATTTCTTCTTCAGCGATTTTACATTTTCCATCGTCACCTCTTCATTA
>JAATGJ010000067.1 GCA_015654695.1 Chitinophagales bacterium
AGTAGTTATAACCGGATACTTGGCGCTAATGATCGGGTACGTGTAGGTGTGGTTGGTTTTTCCGAACGGCACAGAAGTTCGCATATTCCCTGTTTTATGAATCATTACAAGGAACTGAACTTTGACCTGGTAGCTGTCTCGGATATCTGGAAACAAAGAAGGGAAGAAGGCGCTGCTGCCTGGAAAGAAAAAATGGTACATGATGTGATCGCCTATCGTAATAATGAAGAGATGTATGATAAGAAATCCGTGGACGCGGTATTTATTGGTACTGCTGATTTTCAACATGCCCTGCATGCCATAGAAGCGGTGAAAGCCGGTTGTGATGCCTACGTAGAAAAACCATTTGCAGAAATAATGGAAGATAACCGGGCCGCATTAAAAGCGGTGAAAGCAACTGACAGGATCGTTCAGATAGGTTCGCAAAGAAGAAGCGGCGCCAATTATCATGCCGCCAATGATTTTATACGTTCAGGTAAGTTTGGCCCTATTACGATGGTTGAACTGACATGGAATGTAAATCAACCGGGTCGCTGGCGCAGGCCTGCATTGCTTGGCCAACTAAAGGAAGCAGATACAGACTGGAAACGTTTTTTGATGAACAGGCCCGCAGATTCATTTGATGTAAGAAAATACCTGGAGTTCCGTTTGTTCTGGCCGTATTCATCAGGTCTGCCGGGACAATGGATGAGTCACCAGATAGATACCGTGCATTGGTTTAGTGGCCTGGATCATCCAAGATCAGTAGTGGCCAACGGCGGCATCTATAAATGGAAAGACGGAAGAAAGAACTGGGATACTATTACGGCTGTGTTTGATTATGGTCCCGCTAATGATCTGTCATCTGGTTTCCAGGTAACATTTGGTTCCCGTATGCATAATGGAGATGAGAAACCTGCAGAGATATATTATTCCAATGGAGGTGAATTAAATCTGAATACGAATAAGGTATCTCCGACGGGCGGGTTGACAAAGAGATTTGCTGACGAAATGAATATGCAGCCGAATCTATTACCTGAACAAAGTTTGTCTGAACCGGAAAAAGTAATTGCTTCCGCCAATACAGGTGGCGATAAGCTTACATCTAATCATATTCGCAACTGGATGGAATGTGTCCGCAGCCGCAAGCAACCTAATGCGCCGGTAGAAGCTGGTTACAGTCATTCTATTGCTACCATTATGACCAATGCCGCTGCGCATACAGGCGCCAAAGTAACTTTTGATGAAAAGACACAAGAAGTAATGGCGAATGGGAAAGTCTTTAAGTATTAATTTTTTATTATCATGATTAAATTATCAGCCTTTTCTGTTTTATTATTTCTAAGTATGATCGCCAGCGCCCAGCCGGCAACTGGTTTTACTTTCAAAGAAGAAAAAGATAAGAAACAGGTTGATGTATTGTATAATAACAGATTGATTACCGCTTATTGTTATTATGATTCAAGCCGGAAGCCCGTACTTTTTCCCGTGAATACACCGGATGGTATCACTGTCACCCGCAGTTATCCTTTCAGGAACGTGACCGGTGAACGCACCGATCACCCGCATCATACGGGTATATGGTTGAATTATGAATCAGTGAATGGCCTTGATTTCTGGAATAACTCCACTGCCATCGCTCCCGGAAAAAGAAACATGTATGGTACTATCATTCACCAGGAAATTCTCAGCAAAGCAAATACTTCAGATGGTAACGCTTCGCTTGCCACGAGGGCAATATGGGTAAGACCTGATAATAAAGTATTGCTGAACGAGCAAACTGTCTTCAACTTTAGTGTGAAGGACAATAGTTTTATCATTGACCGCATCACTACGCTGACAGCTACCGATACTGTCGTGTTATTTAAGGATGTGAAGGACGGGATGTTCGCCATACGGGTAGCCAGGGAACTGGAGCTTCCCTCCAAAGAGAAAAGCGACTTTGTGGACAATAAAGGGAATATAACAGCGGTTCCACCATCTACTACTGCGGATGTCACAGGTATGTATTATAGCAGTAATGGTTTAAAAGGAGATTCAGTATGGGGCACCAAAGGAACCTGGGTGATGCTTACCGGGAAAAAAGAGGGTAAAGATATTACAATAGGGATTATAGATCACCCGGCCAATATTGGCTACCCCGCTTACTGGCATGCCAGGGGTTATGGCTTGTTTGCCGTCAATCCATTGGGAAGAAAGATATTCAGCAACGGAAAAGAGGAGCTTAATTTTTCTTTATCCCCCCGCCAGTCGGTTATATTCCGGTACAGGGTAATCATACATTCCGGCGATTTGCTGACAACGGAAGAAATGAATAAGCAGGCGGCTGATTTTGGGAATATCAAGTAATCAATTTTTACCTGTTTAAATCAAAACGACATAAAGAAATCTATATGAAGTATATCATCCCAGGTTTGCTCTTATTCACTATGTCTTTCATAACGCCTGCTAAAAAAACTAAGATCATTTTCTTTGGCGATTCCATTACCCAGGCTGCTGTAAGACCCGGAGGCTATATTGTAAAAATGGACAGCCTTATAAAGACCCAGGGAATTAATGATTATGAATTGATAGGATCTGGTATCGGTGGTAATAAAGTATATGATCTGTACCTGCGTATGGAAGAAGATGTTTTGAGTAAAGCGCCGGATGTAGTAATAATATATGTTGGCGTGAACGATGTGTGGCATAAGCCGACGTCAGGAACAGGAACTGATCCGGATAAATTTGAAAAATTCTACCGGGCCATCATCAAAAAATTGGAGGATAAAAATATTAAAGTGATCGTTTGCACCCCCGCCACTATTGGCGAAAGAAATGATAACAGTAACCAGCAGGATGGTGATCTCAATCGTTACAGCTTTATCATCCGGGGTATTGCAGCTGATCTGAAGCTGCCTGTATGTGACCTGCGCAAAGCATTTATGGACTACCTGCAAACTAACAATCCTTCTAATGCGGAGAAAGGGATATTAACTACGGACAGGGTACATTTGAATGATGCCGGTAATTTATTGGTGGCGCAGCAGATGTGGAAGGTAATCAAAGAATTGAAGTAACATACGCAAAGGAGCAAGTATAATGAAGGCACTTATTTGTACTACCCCTCACCAGTTTGAATATGCGGAAACAGGCGAACCAAAAGTCGTTAGCGGTCATACAATAATTAAAATAAAACGAATAGGTATTTGCGGCACTGACCTGCATGCGTTTGAGGGTACACAGCCATTCTTTAGCTATCCAAGAATACTGGGACATGAACTGGCCGCTGAAATTATTGAAACAAATGCAACCGGGTTTACAAAAGGAGAAGCTGTAACGTTTATTCCATATTTCAATTGCGGAAAATGTATCGCCTGCAGAATGAGTAAGCCCAATTGTTGCGTAAGCATTAATGTATGCGGGGTACATGTGGACGGTGGTATGTCAGAATATTTATCTGTTCCTGATTATAGTTTGGTGCATGGCGAAGATTTAAGTTTAGATGAATTGGCATTGGCAGAACCATTGGCTATTGGCGCTCATGGTGTGACACGGGCGGGCGTTATACCGGGTGAATTTGTACTGGTGATCGGGGCTGGTCCTATTGGTCTCGGCACCATGGAGTTTGCCAGGATCGCCGGGGGAAAAGTAATTGCGATGGATATCAATGATAGCCGGTTGAGTTTTTGCCGTAACAAATTAAATGTTGAATTTACTGTGAATCCCGACAGCGAAGACGTATTGGATAAATTAAAAGCAATTACCCATGGCGATATGCCAACCGTAGTAATAGATGCCACCGGGAATTTGAAAGCTATCAATACTGCTTTTCAATATACAGGACATGGGGGGCGATATATATTGATCGGTTTGCAAAAAGGAGATATCAGTTTTAATCACCCGGAGTTTCATAAACGGGAATCCACATTAATGAGCAGCCGCAATGCTACCAGGGCCGACTTTGAGCATGTTGTTGCTGCTATGAAAAAAGGGTGGGTAAATCCGGTTGCTTATATTACCCATCGTGTAGGTTTTGATGAAATAAAAGATAAGTTCGAAACCTGGTTAGACCCGGCTAATGAGGTGATCAAAGCGATGGTAGAAGTATAAGCCCGGGTTCAATGTTAGTAATTCAGTGTTCCTGCTCTTCACTAACATACTTTCACCACATCCATATTTAGCAAAGCTCCGAGCTTTTCAATTTTTGAATGAATATGTCCTATACCCACTGCGCAATGATGCGCCGGGCCATGACTGTTCCAGTCATTCACAAATTTCCTGGCCCCGATGGAAAACTTATAGCGGCTGTTGGTATTTCCGATTTGTAAAATAGGACCGGGAACTGATTCAGCTTCGGCTACTAATAACATCAGTTTGCCATTCACTTTTTCTACTACGGATAATAAAGTGACCGGGCCATTTTTAACAGACATTTCTACAGACAACCCTCTTCCTGTTTTTCCATGATAGACCTGCAGAGGTTTTACTTTTGTTTTTCCTTCTGCTATAGCTATATGACCGGGGCCGTCATGTCCCATTAATACGACATCATCTTTAAAATCCATCGCATAATATTCCGTGAAAGAGCCACCCGCGCCAAAACTGTCCATGATCTTCATGGCCTGCGCATTTTTTATTTCGTATTCACCGGCAACAGGAATGCCATTAGCAGTTAGGAGTGAATTTCCCAGTATAATCGAACTGATCGTGTCTTCATTCTCTGCAATGCCTGTTCCTTTATAATAATATGCCATTGAACCGAGGTTGTATTGCTTTACTAATTCATCCAGCGCTACGGATGTCTTAGCAGCTCTTTCCAGTTCTTCATGGCTGCAATCCTGCTGTACATCAAACAGCGTATAAAATAATTCTACTCTTTCTTTAACAGATTTATCAGAAATTGTTCTTCTGAGGGCAGCCAGTTCGTCCACTTCAATGATCTCGATATGCCCGCCGAAATGAGCGTACTGTTGCGTGAGATCGGTATAAATATCCAGCATACCGCTGTAATAATGTCCCATACAGCCCATCCGGTTATATTGCATAACATTCGCCACCCTTGCCGCCTCTACCCATTCATTGATTTCCTTCCAGCATTCATCATCATGGTGCAGCATACCCGTTACCTGGTGAAAGATAATGCCCGACCGGTTGAATACATTCGCTATTTCAGGAACCGGGCAGGCGGAACAATAAGCCAGCCATTCACCAGTCATTTTTGCCCGGTCTGTCATCGCATTGAATGAAACATAATCAATAGAAGCTTCCGGCGCCAGGTTTAAAACGATCACCGGCACCTTTGCTCTTTGTACTACCGGCAACACAGTGGAAGAGAGGGCATAAGTAGTCACGTATAAAAAGATAATATCAACATCCTCGGTGCGGAATTTTTTACCGGCTTCAAACGCTTTATCAGCATTGTCAATCAAACCAACGTTAACAACAGATGGATGTATCGTTGCTAATTTTTTTTCAACTATTGAAAGGTATCCTTCCAGCCTTTCCTTTAAACCCATGAACTGTTCCCAGTAAGCATCAAGGCCAATACCGAATAAACCAATTTTCAGGGAAGATTTTTTCATATTGCACAATCATTTATGATCAGGAATACCAGTATCAAAATTGCAGAGAAATATCTTACAATCCTACCGGTAATAGAACTAAAACAAAAGCAAAGGGTTATAATTTTTTTTCCGCCAATGCTTTATACCGTACCATCGCTTCGATAAAATAATAATCGGCATAAGTAAGCGGTACATCAACCTCTGTTTTATTAGGCATGTGACCCACGCCATGTTGTATAATAAAACCGCCATTTGTTCCGGGAGCGGCTTTGTAAGTAGTATTGGATAACGACTTTAGCATTATCTCAGCAGCACCCAGGTATTCTTTTGACTTTTTTACATCAACATAGCCGCTTAGCTCAAGTAACGCGGAAGCCATGATGGACGCTGCAGATGCATCACGCAATGCATTGGGAATACCGGGAGCATTAAAATCCCAGTAAGGAATTTTATCAGCAGGGAGGTTGGGGTGGTTCAGCAGGAAATTCGCAATATTGGTAGCCTGTGCCAGGTACTTACTATCTTTTGTTTCCCTGTACATAACAGTATAGCCATATAAGCCCCATACCTGTCCCCTTGCCCATGCTGATTCATTGGCGGCGCCCTGCGCTGTTTTCTTTTGTATTATTTCACCCGTTTCAGCGTTGTAATTGATGACATGGTAAGAACTATTGTCAGGCCTGAAATGATTTTTGATGGTTGTATTAGCGTGGGTTACGGCGATCTTATAAAAAGATGAATCGCCGCTGACCCTTGTTGCCCAGAACAACAGTTCAAGGTTCATCATATTGTCAATGATCACTAAAAATTCATTTGGTTTTCCATCCCAGGATTTAATACAGCCAACTTTCGGGTTAAAACGGGTGACCAATGATTTCGCACTGGTCAGCAGTATCTCTTTGTATGCTGGCTGAGGGGATATTCTTTCAGCATTGCCAAAACTGCAAAACATCATAAAGCCAAGATCATGTGTGCCGGCATTGTTCTTCTCTTTCTCCAGCACTTCTAAGATGCGTTCTGCTTCCATATAAAGAGCATCATTTTTGGTTTGCACATAGAGATATAATAAAGTACCGGGATAAAAACCACTGCACCACCAGCCTGAATTACTGAATTCATATTTACCGGTTGACGGGAAATAGGTTTTGGGAAATTTATCAGCCGGAAGATGTTGAGCGAGTATTTTATATTGCGCTGCTGCGTCCCTGAAATTATTCTCAAAAGTTTGAAGCAGGTTTTTATCCGGTTTATAAGGGCTGTTTTTTTGCGCAGCACAGGATAAACATACTACAAAAGAAAATGAAGCGATCCAGAACGAAAAAGAGGGTTGATGTTTCATGGAGATATATTTCGGTATTACAAATTATTTTTTAGGATTCCATTCCAGCACTTTAATCATTTGAGGCGGAATATTGGCTTTTCCCTCTTCATCCACCTGCTCTGTCTTTTGCACAAACAAATTCAATATTCCTTTTTCTTTCCATAGTTCTGTATCATACGTTGGTTCCCAGGAGCCGACAGGGTCTTCTGAAAGATCAATGATACGCCATTTATTCGTTGCGATAACGGAAGAAGTGACAACAGAAACTTTATTGCCCCGTTCAGCATCCCTGAAAATAATCGCAATGCTTAATGACTTACCCGCTCTCCATGCAATGATCTGCGGTCTTGATATGGGAATGCGTTTAGTGCCTTCACCGCTTAAACTAAAAGCCGTTCTCCGAAACACAAGGTTTTGTGTGATCCATTGACTTCCTTTTTTACAGATCAAACGATATTGCGGAACTGAGTCTCCCTGGTCACGCCAGTATGTAGCGATACAGGGGTTGCCGGAAGCATCAGCATACATGGAAGTCTGGTTGATCAGTTCGCTTTTTTGAGGAATGGTACAGGCATACTCTGCGGTAGTTGCTGTGATGGGGAGTGTATATTTTTTACCAACTGATGTTAACCATGTTTTACCACCATCCGCTGATTTTGCATAACACATATCATGATTGCTGGCTACGTCGGGGCTTTCCCGCCATACCCATGAAAGATGAATGGTTCCTTTTACATCTGTACAAGCCTGCCAGTAAGCATTACGTTGTCCTTCCCCATCAACCAGATTTGTATGCAATTGTGTCCATTGTTTGGTTATAATGTCATACAGGTTCAGAACCAGGTTCCCTTCGCCTGACTGACCATCCCGGTAGAGAAATAAAAGATTGCCATTGGGCAGTTTATGAAATTCAGGGTAGGTGACTTTTTGTTCATTCAATCCGGTCATCCATAATTTATCCGTCAGTTCCAGTGAGCCGGGACTTTTACTTTTACAATAGTTCAACGGATGGCCATGATGGTCCCAGGATATATGCAAATAACCAGCTCCATCCACCATTATGCTGATCGTATTATGCGCATCAGCTGCATTTCCTTTGTAAGCCGTTGTTTTTAACACCCATTGTGACGCACCTGTTTTTCTTTTTCCCAGTACAACAAACTTTTCGTTGTTATAAAATGCTATGTACTGTGTGCCTTTGAATGTAACCAGTGAGTTTTTCCTGAATACTGCTGTATTGACAGAATTGTTTGCCCAGCCGGTATCCACCTCAACTGATTTCGCAACAACATTTGCCGGCTGCCCATTGGTAAAACCCGTACTAATAAAAAAAACAAAAAGAATTAAAAGCCCGGGCATAAAGTTTATTGATTTAGCAGCTAATCAGTGACAAAGCAATGACTTTTTTTAATAAGCGCTCTCTTTTGCTAAAATATTAGGAGAAAGGCTGTTCCTTCTCCTTCTGCAGATTGTACCTGTATGTTTCCTTTATGCAGCATCATGATCTGTTTGGAAAGGCTCAGCCCGATACCGCTCCCGCTTTTTTTAGTGCTGAAAAAAGGAATGAAAATTTTATCAAGCAATTCAGCAGGCATTCCATTTCCATTATCGGCTACTTTTATCACTGTCTTGCGGTTATGGGCTATATAGCCTGTCAGGACAATTCTCGGATGGGGTTTATCTTTCACCGCTTCTATCGCATTCACCACCAGGTTGATCAATACCTGTTCCAGCAAATTAATATCCGCATCAACAAAGAGATCAGTATCTTTTAAAATTGTTTCCAGTTCAATGTTCTTTTGTTCCAGTGTGGGTTGCATCAGCTGAAGCAGGTTTTCAAAAATATCCCTTACATACACCTTACGGAGATTAGGGGTAGTGATCCTGTTCAGGTTGCGGTAGGTTTCGGCAAACTTCAGCAGCCCTTCGCTTCTTTTCCTGATCGTTTCAATGCCTATCTCCAGGTCATCAACAGCGCCTGATTCATTGTTCAAAATACTGACGGATTGCTGCAACCTGCTTTTAAGTGTTTCGGCGAGGGAAGAGATAGGGGCTACGGAATTCATGATCTCATGTGTCAGTACACTGAGTAATTTTTGCCAGGCCTTGGATTCCGTTTCATCCAGCGCTTCACTTACATTTTGGAAGGCGATAAGTTTATAAATTTTTCCATCAGTTTGAAAAGCAGTAGCCGACAGTAATACTTTAAATGCTGATCTCTCCTGGTGGGCGGAAGCGATCTTATTCTCACCGGGTTTTAATGCGATCACTTCTTTGTATAATTCGGTATCCCTTTTTTCCAGGGAATGAATAGTTTTGAGATAGGGCAGTTGTAACATTTTTTTCAGTGACTCGTTCATCCATACTATTTCACCGGTTTCTTCTTCATACGAAAGAATACCTGTATCCACCAGTTCCAATATCTTTTGCAGGTACTGGTATTGCGTTTCTTTTTCTTTACTGATCACTTTGAACGTGGTATTGATCTCGTTAAAGCCTTTTCGTAATGGCTGAATATCTGAGGTCGCATGTTTGACATCAAAATACCTGGAGAAATCGCGGTAATGAACGGCTTCAACAAACTGTTCCAGTTCTTTGTGCGCCTTGTGATGGAAACGGTAAAACTCTACCACCTGGTAGATAATGACCGGTAAAGTAATTAAAAGATAGATATACCATCCTTTCACAATGAGAAACGAGGCTGCTCCCAGGGTTACCACCAGCAACAATACCTGCAGCAATATCCTCCATTCGTATTTTCTAAATATCATACTTACTAAGTCTCCTGTATAATGCGGTCCTCGTTAACCCAAGTTCTTTGGCCGCCCTGGTAATATTGCCATTATGTTTTTCAATTACTTTAAGTATCGTATTTTTCTCAACGGAACTGAGTTTCATTTCCGGTGGTTCCGTTTCCATAACAGAAGTTGATTCAATAGGTGAAAATATCAGGTCGTTCGCCTGCAATATATTTTCATCCGCCATGATCACCGCTCTTTCAATGATATACTGGAGTTCTCTTACATTACCCGGGTAATGATGGTTCAGTAATTTATCCATCGCTTTCGGATCAAACTCAGGTACCGGTTTCATATATTTATTACTATATATCGTACTGAAGTATTTTGCCAGCAGGATAATATCATTGCCTCTTTTACGAAGCGGCGGTACCATGATCTCTACTGTATTGATGCGGTAAATAAGATCTTTTCGAAAGCGGTTTTCATTGGCTAACTCCGCCAGTCCTACATTAGTAGCGCAGATCAGGCGTATATCAATAGGAATTGCTTCATTACTTCCCAGGCGTGTCACCTGGCGGTTTTGCAATACGCTTAAAAGTTTTGCCTGCAGGTGAAGAGGAATATTTCCTATTTCATCTAAAAAGAGCGTTCCTGTATTGGCCATCTCAAATCTTCCGGCACGGTCTTCTCTTGCATCCGTATAAGCGCCTTTCTTATGACCAAACAGCTCGCTCTCAAACAGGCTTTCCGTTAATGCGCCGACATCTACTTTGATATAAGGATTACCGCTTCGTAGTGACTGTTGATGAATAGCTTTGGCGATCAGATCTTTCCCGGTACCATTCTCTCCCAATATCAGGATATTGGCATCGGTTGGCGCTATCTTTTCGATCTTGTAAAATATCTGCTGCATAGCTTCTGAATCACCAAGCAGTTCTTTGCCGATAATAGTATCTGCGCCTGAAAAAGGGGTGACACTGGTTTTGTTAGTTTTTCTTTTCAGCGTTTCTTTGATGGTGGTCAGCAATTTCTCATTATGCCAGGGCTTAACTACAAAATCAGCCGCACCTTCTTTTAGCGAACGAACAGCTAAATCAATATCCCCATACGCCGTTATCATGATGACAGATGCTTCCGGTTTCAGCTTCCTGATCTCTTTTAACCAGAACAGGCCTTCATTACCGGTATTGATAGAACTGGTAAAATTCATATCCAGCAGGATGATGTCAAAATTATCTTTCGACAAATGCCAGCGAAGGTTCTCCGGATTTTTTTCCGTGACCACGTCCTTTACCTCTGTTTTGAGCATTAACCTGACCGCTGTTAATACATCGGTGTCATCATCTATTATTAATATGGAGGCGTTTTTTAAATTCATAGTCAGATATCAATGTTAACTGGCGACAGGCAAAGCTCAAAAGGCAATTTTCTGCAATCAGCCTCTTTTGCTGATTGCCCATTCACTATTGCCTGTTGCCACCTGCTGCAAGTATACCATAATTACAAAGCGATGGCAACTAATTTTTTACAAAAACCACTGACCGGATCACTGTATCAAAACCGGACACTCTGTGTATCACAAACGAACATCCTCGTAGTTTAGATAGCCCCTAACTCATTGCTAACCAAATTGCTCAGGAACTGGCATATTTATGACTCTGTTGGACAGGGATACTACGTTTTGAAACCATTCAACTGTAACAAAGCTATGTTGCGGTTCGTATGATAAACAAGGAATAAAAAGAAAAAAGTTTATATGGACAGAGTGATCGCGAAAAAGTTTTGGAATAAGAAAAGGATACTGACTATTGCAGGTATTACCGGTGTTGTATTGCTGGCGTGGGCAAGTTATTATTACACTTCAGGCAAAAGCAGGCTGAATGTAGATGCTGAACGAATCACCATCAGCGAGGTAAAAAATGGTTCTTTCCAGG
The DNA here is from genome assembly GCA_015654695.1 of Chitinophagales bacterium. Taxonomy (GTDB): domain Bacteria; phylum Bacteroidota; class Bacteroidia; order Chitinophagales; family Chitinophagaceae; genus VBAT01. Next base: position 11,522 of record JAATGJ010000067.1, read on the forward strand.
AATTCATTCCTGTCAATGGCATCGTATTACCTATTACTACTATTTATCTTGATGCGCTGGAAGGAGGAAGAGTGGAAGAAAAATATGTTGAGGATGGAGCTGTCATGAAGAAGGGAGAGCCCATTCTTCGTTTGTCCAACACTGATCTTGAACTTAGTTTGGTAAACCAGGAAACTTCTGTTTATAATTTGCTTACGCAAATGCAAATATCACAGAATGCTGCCCGGCAAAATACAATTGGTAAGCTGAACCAGGGAACAGATGTGGAGAGCCAGTTTAAAGAAGCAGAACGGATATACAAACTCAATAAAAAATTATATGATCAAAAAGCAATTGGCCTGCAGGAATATAAGCAATCGGAGAATAATTATAACTACCAGTTAGAAAAGAAGAGACTGGCTAACCAGATATTGAAACAGGATTCTATTTCTGTCATGCAGGAACTGGACCAGGCCAAACAATCTTATGGCCGTACACAGAATGCATTGCAGGTAATGAGGAAGAAAGTAGGCGATCTTATCGTACGTTCCCCTGTTGACGGCCAGCTTACTTCGTTAGATGCTGAAATAGGTCAGTCAAAAAACAAAGGGGAAAGACTGGGACAGATAGATGTGCTGAGTGGTTTCAAGGTAAGAGTGGATATTGATGAGCATTATATCTCGCGCATATATACCGGCCTGATCGGTGACTTTGATTTCGCCAATAAAAATTATAAACTGGTAATAAAAAAAGTATTCACGCAGGTTACCAATGGACGTTTCCAGGTGGACATGGAATTTGTAAACGAAGTGCCGCAGGGTATCCGCCGCGGGCAAACCCTGCAGATACACCTGACATTAAGCGATGAAACAAAGGCATTGCTGCTGGCGAAAGGCGGCTTCTACCAGCAAACTGGTGGCAACTGGATATTCAAAGTAAGTGAAAGTGGTAATACTGCTTACAAAGTTGACATACAGCTTAACCGCCAGAACCCTGATTACTACGAAGTAACGAGTGGTTTGAAAGCAGGTGATAAAGTCGTTACATCCAGTTACGAAAACTATGGGAATATGCAGGAGCTGGTATTAAAAAAATAATAATATGGGTGATATACCAATAAAACTTTTTACAATGAAAAAGAAAACAGTTTACATCTTCCTGGTCATTTGCTGTTTCGGTTTATTTTCCTCGGCAAAACAGATCATGAAAGGGCAGGATATAAATACATGCTGCAGTATGAATAAAAATAATGACGACGCTAAGCCAGCAGAGGCAAAGAAGACGGTAAGGACTGAATTCGAACTGTCACCCCTTAAGTTTTTTTTATCCGATATATAAATTCTATAAAGCAATCAAACTTAAACAGAAAAAAATGATCAGGATCACCCATCTCGAAAAAGTTTACCGCACGGATGAAGTGGAAACCGTTGCATTGAATAAACTGACGATTGAAGTAAAAGAAGGAGAATTTGTGGCTATCATGGGGCCCTCCGGTTGCGGTAAATCCACTTTACTGAATATTCTCGGACTGCTGGACGACCCCGACAGTGGCAGTTTTATGTTCAATGGTATTGAAGTAGCCAAATTTAATGAACGCAAAAGAGCCGATCTGCGCAAGCGCAATATTGGTTTCGTGTTTCAGAGTTTTAACCTGATAGACGAACTGACTGTTTTTGAAAATGTGGAGTTGCCACTGATCTATACAGGCGTAAAAGCCGCTGAAAGAAAGAAAAGGGTAGAAGCAGTATTGGATAAAATGCAGATCATGCACCGCCGCAATCATTACCCGCAGCAATTATCCGGTGGTCAGCAGCAGCGTGTAGCGGTAGCCAGGGCGGTAGTGAACAATCCTAAACTCATCCTCGCCGATGAGCCTACCGGAAATCTTGACTCCAGTAATGGCAATGAAGTAATGCAGCTATTAACCGACCTGAACGAACAGGGCACTACGATTATAATGGTAACACACAGCGAACATGACGCACGGTACAGTCACCGCATTATCCGTATGCTGGATGGACAAACAGTGCTGGAGAATATTATGGTATAGTAGTGAGCAGCGGGGCTGGCTTATTGACCGTTCACTACTCACTATTCATCATAAAAAAATATAGCCATGATTCGCAACTATCTTAAGATAGCCATAAGAAATCTGCTGAAGCACAGGTTTATATCTTTCATCAATTTATTCGGGTTGACTGTTGGGTTGACCTGCTGCCTGCTTATTACAACTTATATATTAAATGAATTGAGTTATGATAAGTATAATAAAAACGCGGACAATATTTACCGGGTAACAAGAAGCTTTAATAACCAGGAAGGAGTTGTTTCACTCAATCTCAGTACTATAGCCCCGGCGTTTGGCTATTACCTGCCGGGCGATTTCCCGGAAATAAAGAAAATGACGAGGTTGTACGAGAACGGTACTACGCCGATGAAGTACAAAGAAAAAATATTTAACGAAAAGAACCTCTTTTTTGCTGATGAGAACCTGTTTGATGTATTTACCGTAAAAGTTCTGAAAGGAAATCCCAAAACCGCCTTATATGATCCGTACTCTGTAATGCTGACAGAAGAAACAGCGAAAAAATATTTCGGTGATGAGGATCCGATGGATAAAACGATCCGGTTTAACAGCCAGTTTGATATTAAAGTAACGGGAATTTACAAAGCCTTCCCTTCGAATGCGCACATGCATCCCGGCATGCTCCTTTCTTTTAATACGTTAAAGGATTCCGCAGTATACGGTGAAAGGAATTTACAGAGAAGCTGGGGCAATAATTCTTTTTTCACTTATTTATTAATGCCTCCCCATTTTTCTCCCCAAAATATGATCGCGCAGTTCCCGGCTTTTGTTGACAGGCGGATGAGCGGCAGGGAATACATTGGAAACACACCCTCAAAGTTTACAAAGCTTGGTTTGCAGAAATTAACCGATATACATCTTTATTCACACACCGATTATGAAGCAGAGCCAAACGGAGACATGAGCAGGGTTTATATTTTTTCCGCTATCGCTTTATTCATTTTATTGATCGCCTGCATTAATTATATGAACCTGTCCACGGCACGTTCTGCTTTACGGGCAAGAGAAATAGGGATAAGAAAAGTAATTGGTGCGAGAAGAAAAGAATTAATTGCACAATTCCTTGGTGAATCTGTTTTAATTTGCTGGGCCGCTATCCTGTTAGCAGGCGCCCTGACATATTTAGCCCTTCCCTGGTTAAATAAGGTCTCCGGCCAGGAACTCTCATTAGGTGCGCTGCTGCAATGGAAAATCATCGTTCCGGTTTTACTCACTCCATTTATTATTGGCGTTCTTTCAGGGATATACCCTGCGTTATTTATGTCATCTTTTCAACCCGTAAAGACATTGAAAGGCCTGTTCAGGGCAGGAGGCGGCAGCATTTCTTTCAGGAAAGTACTGGTAGTAACCCAGTTTGCGATCAGCATCATTCTTATTATCACTACAGTTATTGTTTTCCAGCAATTGCATTATATACAAAATAAATCACTTGGATTTGATAAAGAACGGGTAGTGACAATGGCTTACACCAACGAGGTGAGCAGGCAATATGAAGCTTACCGGGCAGAACTTTTGCAGAATACCGCCTTCAAAAATATGACCCGTTCTTCCCGTATACCAACAGGAAGACTTCTTGATAACATGGGAGCCTCCGTACTCAGCGGGGATTCAATGAGACCGGTAACAACTGATATCAAATACGTTTCTTCTGATTATGATTTTGCTTCAACATTCGGGATACGGGTGACCGCCGGGCGATTTTTTTCCCGTGAATATGGAACGGATACCGCAAGCTTTGTCATCAATGAATCAGCCGTAAAAGCGGTGGGTTGGAAAAATGCTGCTGATGCGGTGGATAAAAATTTCAAATATGGCAATCAAAGCGGGCATATCGTCGGTGTGATCAATGATTTTCATTTTGAATCCATGCACCAGGCTATTGTTCCTGTTGTACTTGTTATGTTCCCTGCTTCCCAAAACTATTTTAATAACCTGACCGTAAAGATCAGCGGGAGCAATATTGCACCGGCATTGGCATATATGGAAAAAACCTGGAAAAAATACTTTCCTGAAACTCCTGCTGATTATACATTCCTTGATGAAAACTTCGATAAATTATATCAAGCGGAACAAAAACAGGCAACCCTTTTTACTGTGTTTGCCTGCGTAGCCATTTTTATCGCCTGTCTTGGTTTGTTCGGTTTATCAGCCTTCGCTATTTCCCAGCGTATCAAAGAAATAGGGATACGAAAAGTACTTGGGGCAAACGTAAGCGGCATTGTGGGACTGCTTTCAAAAGATTTTTTGGGACTCGTGGGTATAGCCGCTGTGATGGCTTTCCCTGTTGCATGGTTTGCAATGAACAACTGGTTAAAGGATTTTGCGTACCGCATCAATATTCAATGGTGGGTTTTTGTGGTAGCGGGTATTGTAGCTGCATTGATAGCTTTCCTTACGGTGAGTTTCCAGGCCATTAAGGCGGCTATTTCCAACCCGGTGAAGTCATTGCGCACGGAATAGTGTCACTGCGGGTGGAACGAAGCAGTAAACAAATTAAGAACTGAATAAATAAGATAGTATGGTTATTAATTTTTTCAAAATAGCATGGCGTAATCTTCTAAGGAACAAATCTTTTTCTTTTATAAATATTTCCGGGCTTGCTATTGGCATGGCAGCCGCCATACTTATATTATTATGGATACAGCATGAAGTGAGTTATGATAATTTTCATGAAAAGAAAGACAGGTTATACCAGGTATGGAACCGCTATACAACGGAGGGTGAAACGGGTTGCTGGAACAATACACCGAAACCCATGGCGCTGGCCATATCACAGGATTACCCTGAAATAGAAAGAGCAGTACGGGTTAATTTTTTACCTCCAGTAAAAATCGCTTTGGGCGATAAACAATTCTATGGCCGCGGAAGAATTGTGGATTCTTCTTTTTTGGAAGTGTTCACGTTCCCGTTTGTAAAAGGAAATGCGGCAACTGCCTTAAATGATGTATCATCTATAGTACTGACAGAAAAGCTTTCCCAATCCATTTTTGGCGATGAGGACCCGGTTGGCAAAATATTGAAATTGGATAACGCAGATAATTTCAAAGTATCTGCAGTAGTAAAGACGCCTCCTGCTAACAGCCAGTTTGAATTTGAATTTCTGTTATCCTGGTCCTATATGCGGATGAAAGGATGGGATGATACTAATTGGCTGAATAATTCAGTCGCGACCTATGTATTACTAAAGAAAAATTCTTCACTGGCTTCTATAGAGCCAAAAATAAAAACGCTTCGTAAAAAGTATGATAAAGACGACCCGAAAATAGAAACATTTTTATACCCGATGAGCCGTTGGCATTTATACGGGTCGTTTGAAAACGGGAAAGAATCCGGTGGCCGTATAGAAATCGTGCGTTTATTTGGCATCATCGCCGCCTTTATTTTGCTGATTGCGTGTATCAATTTTATGAACCTGAGTACAGCGAGAAGCGAGAAAAGGGCGAAAGAAGTAGGCATTCGCAAAGTGGTAGGAGCGCGAAAGAAATCACTGGTATTCCAGTTTCTCGGTGAGTCGGTATTGCTTGCATTTGTTGCAGGCATATTCGCGTTTATCATAGTGGAACTTGCATTACCTTCTTTTAATAAATTAGTGGATAAAAAATTATTTATTGATTTTTCAAACCCTCCTTTCTGGCTCGCCGCTTTTGCATTTGTAGTTATCACAGGTATTCTTGCAGGTAGTTATCCTGCAGCCTATCTTTCTTCTTTCAGGCCGGTAAGTGTATTAAAAGGAAGCCTGAAAGCTGTGAATGCATTGATTACTCCGCGCAAAGTTTTGGTGATTGCTCAATTCTCCTTTGCTATTATTCTTATTATCGCGACAATTATTGTGCGCCAGCAAATACAGAAAGCGCAGGACAGGCAGGCGGGCTATGCTAAGGATAACCTAGTTTATCATTTTACCGAAGGTGAATCGGCGAAAAATTATACGCTGATAAAAAATGAACTGCTTGCATCCGGCACTGCTGTATCAGTCACCATGACAAGCGCACCGGTAACAGAAGGATGGAGTAATACATGGACGCTGGAATGGCGGGGCAAAGACCCCAAAGACAGAACTGTGATTAACCGGTTTTGCGCTGATGATGCTGTGACAAAAACATTAGGCTTGCAATTGGTGGCTGGCAGAGACTTCGATTTAAAAAGTTTCCCCACAGATTCCAATGCGGCTTTACTCAACGAATCAGCGGTAAAATCTATGGGATTTAAAGAGCCGCTGGGACAAATAATAAAAGATATGGGCCAGGATTGGCATGTCGTAGGCGTAATAAAAGATTTCATCATTAATTCGCCGTATCACCCCCTGGAGCCGATGTTTATAGCAGGAGCTAATGGCTGGTTTAATGTGATACACATAAAGCTAAATGGAAAGAACCCAACTGGTAAAAACATTGCATCGCTTAAAAGTATTTTTAAAAAATACAATCCTGAATACGAGATAAACTATCGTTTCGCGGATGAAGAATATGGGAAAAAATTCAGTGGCGAAAAAAGAACAAGCACATTAGCTACTTTATTTACCCTGCTGACAATTGTCATTTCCTGCCTGGGGCTGTTTGGCTTATCCAGTTATATGGCCGAAAACAGGATCAAAGAAATAGGTGTACGTAAAGTACTGGGGGCTTCAGTAAGTAATATAACCATACTGCTTTCAAAAGATTTTTTAAAATTGGTACTTCTTTCTTTTGTTATTGCTATGCCGTTTGCTTATTGGGCTATGCACGCATGGTTGCAAAATTTTCCCTACCGTGTCAGTATCCAATGGTGGGTATTCGCATTGGCGGGTTTATCAGCCGTGTTCATCGCATTATTCACCGTAAGCTTCCAGGCTATAAAGGCTGCGATTGTTAATCCTGTTAAGAGTTTGAGAACGGAATGAAGATGGTGAATTGCGAATGCTGAATAGTTGACTTACCCGATAAACGCATAACTTAAAAGATTCTTTATGTTTAGAACAAATCTAAAAATTGCGTGGCGAAATCTTATAAAAGACAAACAATTTACATTTATACACGTACTTGGTTTATCTGCAGGGCTTGCCTGTGTATTGCTAATTTTTTTATGGGTGCACGACGAATCAGGCTATGATAAAATCTTTGCAAATGACGACCGCTTATATCAGCTTATGGAGCGCCGAACCTACGATGGTGAGGTAAATACTTCAGAAGCATCATCGGGCCTGCTGAGCGACGCGGTTAAGCAACAAGTACAGGGAGCCGAATATACAGCAGCCGTAGCACCGGCCGGCTGGTTTCCTAAATACACCCTTTCTTCAGGAGATAAAAATATCAAAGCATCGGGGCAATATGTCGGTCCGGATTATTTCAATATTTTTTCCTTTAAACTTATCGAAGGCGATAAAAATAAAATACTTGAAAATAAAAGCTCCATTGTTATATCTGACGAGCTTGCAAAAAAACTTTTCGGCACGACGGAAAATATTATTGGGAAACCCCTGCGTTTTGACCAGGATACAACTTTTTATGTCTCCGGAGTTTTTGAAAAAATACCTGAACATTCCTCCCAGCAATTTGATTTTGTGTTATCCTTTGAATATTTTAAAAGCATAAAAGAGTGGGTAACCAGGTGGAGTGATTCAGGTCCACTCAATTATGTATTGTTAAACAAAGGAACGGACCTCAATGCCTTCAATAAAAATGTTGCGGACGTAATAACATTCAACACCGGCGACAGTGCACGAAAAGTTTTTGGAACAAGATTTTCAGATTTGTACCTGCACAATAATTATGGAAATAATGCAACAAGCGAAGGCAGAATTGAATATGTGAGGCTGTTTTCATTATTAGCAATTTTTATTTTGGTGATTGCATGCATCAATTTCATGAATCTTTCCACGGCAAAGGCATCAAGACGTTTAAAAGAAATCGGCATTAAGAAGGTGGTCGGTGCAGGTCGCAAACAACTCATCTTTCAATTTCTCGCCGAATCGTTGTTGCTGACTTTAGGTGCAACGGTATTTGCAGTTGGTATTGCACTGGCGCTGCTGCCTGCATTCAACCAGATTACAGGAAAACAAATCAGTCTTCATTTTGATACGACCATTATCATTTATTTTATAGCAATTATTTTATGCACAGGTTTGCTGGCAGGCAGCTATCCTGCTTTGTATTTATCTAAGTTTAATCCGCTTTCTGTATTAAAAGGAAAACTAAACACTTCGGTTGCTGAAATAGTGTCGAGAAAGGGGTTGGTGGTCTTCCAGTTTACACTCTCAACTATTTTAATAGTTGCCGTAATGGTTATATACCAGCAGATGCAATTTATACAAAACACGGAAGCCGGGTATGACAAAAATAATATTCTTCGACTGTCTGCGGAGGGTAATATACGGGACAAAGAAGAGGCATTTATAGCAGAACTTAAAAATGTTCCGGGTGTTGCCAATGCAAGCTCTACTTATCATCAAATAGTTGGGCGTGGGTATAATCACGGTGGCGGTATGGAATGGCAAGGGAAAGACCCCAACAGCGATGTTAGTTTTGACGTTTTTGAGGTTGATTACGACTTTGTTGAAACGATGGGTATGAAGATAAAGGAAGGACGAAGTTTTTCGAGAAGCTTCGGTAGTGATTCAGCAGCTATTGTCCTGAACGAAACAGCAGTCAAAGCGATGCGTTTAAAAGATCCGGTTGGAAAAACCATACGGCGCTTTGGTAAGAACATCCAGGTTATTGGTGTTGTAAAGGATTTTCACTTTGAATCGCTGCATGAGTCCATAAGGCCGGGCTATATGTTTTTATGGCCGGGAGGTACTATCGTTGCTAGTGTGCAGTCGAACCATCAACGACAAACTATTGCTGCCATTGAACGATTGTATGGAAAATACAATCCCGGTTTTCCGTTCACATTTAATTTTTTGGATGAAGCATATCAAAAGCAATATGATTCAGAAACAAGAATATCCGCATTATCAAAATATTTTGCGGGTTTAGCAATTGTTATTTCATGTCTTGGTTTATTTGGCCTGGCAGCATTCACTGCGCAAAAAAGAAGAAAAGAAATCGGTGTAAGAAAAGTAGTCGGCGCTTCAGTAGTGAACATTACAACTATGCTGTCAAAAGATTTTTTAAGATTAATTTTTATTTCATTGGCAATTGCTCTTCCTGTATCGTGGTGGTTGATGAGTAATTGGCTTCAGGGCTTTGCATACCGTATCAGCCTTGCACCCTATGTATTCGTAATCGCCGGTATATCTGTAATACTAATAACATTATTCACCATAAGTTTTCAATCAATAAAAGCAGCTATCGCAAATCCGGTGAAAAGTTTAAGGACAGAATAAATTGTATGGTTATGGTAAAAAATTATTTGAAGATCGCCTGGCGAAATCTTATTAAAAACTAAACTTCTTCTTTTATTAATATAAGCGGTCTGGCTGTGGGTATGGCAGTCGCTATGCTTATCGGGCTTTGGATATTCGATGAGCTGTCTTTTAATCGTTATCATAAAAATTATGATCGTATAGTAAAAGTAATGGATCACCAGGGCATGCATGGACAAAATAATACCAATGATGTTTTACCAGTTCCGCTAGGTGATGCACTCCGGGCCTCTTATGGCAGTGATTTTAAGTATATCACAATATCCAGGGAAACAGAAGAACATGTCATTGCCTCCGGCGATAAAAAATTTATCCAGGCTGGCAACTATATGCAGGCGGATGCTCCGGAAATGCTCAGCCTGGAAATGGTATATGGCACCCGCGCCGGCTTAAAAGATCACAGTTCAATATTACTCTCGCATTCACTTGCAAAAAAATTATTCGCGAATGCTGACCCGCTTGATAAAATCGTACAGATAGATGCCACTACAAATGTAAAAGTAACCGGGGTGTTTAAAGATCTGCCTGATAATAGCGAATTCAGAACAACGACTTTCATTGCTCCATTTAATCTGTTCAACGCAAATAAGGATGATTGGAACAATTATAACATGTCCATTTTTGCTCAACTTAATACTAATGCTGCTATTGATGAAGTATCCGCGAAAATAAGAAATGTTCTTTCCGATAAAACCAAAGGACAGGAAGGCACGCATGAATTATTTCTTCAGCCTATGAGCAAATGGCATTTATATTCAAGTTTTGAGAATCATGTGGCTGTAACAAGTGAGCAAATTAAATTTATATGGTTTTATGGTATTATTGGCGCCTTTGTATTGCTTCTTGCCTGTATCAACTTTATGAACCTGAGTACAGCCCGTTCCGAAAAAAGGGCCCTGGAAATAGGTGTTCGCAAAGCAGTTGGTTCGGCACGCAGTCAGTTGATTAAGCAGTTTTATACAGAATCTTTAGTTATTGCAACTTTCGCTTTTATATTATCGCTATGCATTGTTCAATTTATTTTACCATGGTTTAATGGAGTTGCCGATAAAGAAATGACCATACTATGGGTAAATCCATGGTTCTGGCTGGCCGGTATTACTTTTACATTTACTACAGGTTTGCTGGCTGGCAGTTATCCTGCTCTGTATTTATCTTCTTTCCATCCTGTCAGGATACTCAAGGGAACTTTTCGGGCAGGTCGTTTTACAGCGGTTCCGCGCAAAGTATTAGTTGTTGTTCAGTTCACGGTTTCCATTGCGTTAATTATTGGAACGATCATCGTTTACCGGCAGATACAATATGCAAAAGACAGACCTGTTGGCTACTCGCAAAGCGGCCTTATTACTATACAGGTAAAATCGCCTGACTTCAATCAAAAATATGAGGCATTAAAAGCCGAACTGTTTAATACGGGAGTAGTAGCTAATGTAGCCAGAGCAAATTATTCTATCACTGACACCAGGGGATGGAACGGTGGTTTTAACTGGGAAGCCAGGCCGGCAATTGAGGGTCAATCATTCAATACCATTTCCGTTACACAAGAATATGGGGAGACGGTGGGTTGGCAAGTAATACAAGGAAGAAATTTTTCCAAAGAACTTACCAGTGATTCAGCAGGTATTATATTGAATGAATCGGCAGTAAAATTGGCCGGTTTAAAAGACCCCGTGGGCCAAATTGTAAAATGGGAGCCGGGCTGGCGTAAAAACAGCCATCTTAAAATTATTGGAGTGGTCAGCGATATGGTAAAAGGTTCTCCTTTTAAACCTGCTTACCCTTCTGTTATTTTTTTAGGAAACGGGAACTGGTTATTTGTCAGGATTAATACAAATACAAGCATAAGGAGCGCATTATCGAAAATAGAAACTGGTTTTAAAAAGACGATCCCGACCGTTCCTTTTGATTACAAATTTGTAGATGAGGAATATGGTTTAAAGTTCGCGGCAGAAGAACGCATTGGCAAGCTTGCCGCTTTTTTTGCAATACTTGCCGTTTTTATTTCCTGTATGGGATTATTTGGATTGGCTTCTTATGTTGCTGAACAACGTAAAAAAGAAATCGGCATTCGGAAAGTTTTGGGTGCTTCCGTATTTAGCGTTTGGAAACAGCTTTCTAAGGATTTCATAATACTGGTTATTATTTCCTGCTTTATAGCTATTCCTTTTACATGGTATTTTCTTAATGGATGGCTGCAGAAATACGAATACCGGACAGAAATATCGTGGTGGATTTTTGCAACAGCAGGTGCAGGAGCATTGGTGATTACTTTATTCACAGTAAGTTTCCAGGCTATTAAAGCGGCAATTGCCAACCCGGTGAAGTCGTTGCGAACAGAGTGAAGCAACGAACAGAGTGAAGCAACGAACAGAATGAATAAAATATAAAATAGTGAACGAAACCAGGTATAAACCATCTGTAAAAATAAGAGTATGATAAAAAACTATTTCAAAATCGCCTGGCGCAATATAAAACGTCATAAAGCCTATGCGGGCATCAATATTCTGGGATTGGCGATTGGTATCGCCGCCTGTTTATTGATCCTGCAGTATGTATCTTTTGAATTGAGCTATGAAGATTTTCATACAAAAAAAGATCGTATCTACCGTGTGCGCCAGGATCGTTATGACAATGGTAAGCTGAGTACTCAATGGGCGGCGGGTGCTTACGCCGTAGGTAATTCATTCAAAGAAGCTATACCTGAAATTGAAGACTATGTAAAAGTGGTGGAGAACGGGCAAGTGGTAACAGCGATCAACAACCAGCCATTAAAGATCGAAAAAGTGTTTTTTGCGAGCGGTTCTTTCTTCAACATATTTACCTATCCATTGATATCGGGTAATGCTAATACCGCTTTGACGGAGCCATTTACCGTGGCGATATCAGAAACAACAGCCCGCAACATTTTTGGTAATACAAATGTAGTTGGCAAAGCATTGCAGCTTAACCGCAGGGATAATTATACTGTCACAGCCGTCTATAAGGATGCTCCAATAAATACACAACTTAAACCCGATATACTTCTTTCCTATGCGACGTTTGTAAAAAAGAATACAAGCGAAGATGGCCGTACCCCGGAAACGGCCTGGCTTTGGGATGGATGCCTTACTTATTTATTGTTACGAAATGATGCCGACCCCGCAGCGGTGGAAAAGAAATTTATTCCCATCGTGGAGAAAGCCGTTAGTAGTGAATTAAAACGGGCGGGCTTCGAAGTGACGGATAAGGTAGCCGTTACTTACCAGTTGCAGAAGCTGCCGGATATTCATTTGTATTCTCATTATATGAACGAACCTGCCCCTAACGGAGATGGCAAAACAACTTATTTACTTTTGAGTATTGCATTTTTCATTGTTGTAATAGCATGGGTGAATTATATTAACCTGGCAACAGCAAGGGCCATTAACAGGGCCAGGGAGGTTGGTGTTCGCAAAGCAATCGGCTCCCGGCGAGGACAGCTCGTTGCACAATTTCTCGCTGAATCCGCATTATTAAATGTTTTTGCGATCGTTCTTGCGCTGGCACTGGTAATAATAGCGATACCAGCTTTTAATCAATTGGCAGGTCAGCATCTTGCTTTCTCATTGCTTGGTAAGACTGATTTCTGGGCAGGTTTGACATCACTATTTGTTATTGGCGTTTTTTTCTCTGGTTTATATCCCGCCTTTGTATTATCAGGGTTTAAACCCATAGAAGTTTTGAAAGGTAAAATGGTGACAACCAGTCGCGGGGCTTTGTTAAGAAAAGGGCTGGTGGTTTTTCAGTTTGCCGCTTCACTTTTTTTATTGATCGGAACCGTTACGGTGTACCGGCAGATCCAGTATATGAGAAAACAATCGTTAGGTATTAACATTGATCAGACATTGGTAGTAAGACCACCGATTGTCGGTATAGGTAAAGATTCTATCTACCTGCAAAACCTGGCGGCTTTCAAAAATGAATTGATCCGGGAAACGGCGATAAAAGGTGTTACTGTTTCCTCCAGTATTCCGGGCGAGCCAGGCATAAATGCCGGTGGTATAAAACTCGTGGGAGCAGATAAGTCCAGCCAGTATCGTTTTATCCGCGTGGATTATGATTTTATAAAGCTCTATGATCTGAAGATGATAGCAGGCCGGAATTTTTCACAGGATTTCGGTACAGATAACAACGCTGTTATTTTTAACAGGAAGGGCATCGAACAACTAGGATTTAATGATCCTGCAGAAGCCATTGGCAAAAGGATTGATTTCTGGGGGCAACAGTACACCATCGCGGGAGTAACGGAAAATTTTCACCAGAAATCATTACATGAAGCTTTCGACCCGCTGATCCTGCGGTTAACACCGGATGCCCGCGGCTATTTATCTGTTAAAACAACCGGGTCGGATGCAGGGCAGGTGATTAATGTCATAAAAACTAACTGGGGTAAATTTTTTGCCGGCAACACATTCGAATATTTTTTCCTGGATGATCAGTTTAATAAACAATATAACGCTGATCAGCGATTTGGGCAGGTCTTTAGTTTGTTCACCACACTGGCCATATTGGTTGCCTGTCTGGGATTATTCGGGTTAGCTTCTTTTACCACCTTGCAACGCACCAAAGAAATAGGTATACGAAAAGTATTGGGCGCTTCAGTTGCCGGTATTATGAGATTATTATACCAGGAGTTTGCTTTGCTATTAGTGATTGCTTTTGTGGTAGCTGCGCCACTGGCCTGGTTCACTATATCAAACTGGTTGCAGGGATATGCTTTCCGGATTAATATACAATGGGCCTTTTTTATTATACCGTTCCTGGTGATTGTTGTTATCGCTTTACTAACGGTAAGTTTTCAATCGGTGAAAGCTGCATTGGCCAACCCGGTTAAGTCTTTGCGGACAGAGTGAAGCAACGAACGGAGTGAGCGTCATTGCGACTGCGAACAAAGTGAGCAGGAAGTAAAGAACAGAATAAAAAGTATAGCCATGATAAAACATTATTTTAAAATCGCGCTGCGAAACCTGGGCCGCCAGAAGATACTAACCCTCATAAATATACTTGGCTTGTCTATCGGGCTTGCCTGTTTTACGCTGTTTCTTTTGTATGCGGTAAATGAATTCAGCTTTGATCGGTTTCATAAAAATGGCGATAATATTTACCGGGTCTATCGCTGGAGTGATGCGATAGGTGGAGAGGAAGCGCGGGGAGATGTTTATATGCCTTCTCCGCTGGGCCCGGCATTAAAACAGGAAATGCCGGATGTAGAAAACTTTGTAAGGCTCCGTGATGGATGGGGTGAAAGTTTTATAAAAGCAGATGGTAATGTGAGGCGTATGAATGTAACCTACGCTGACCCGTCTTTCTTTTCTGTATTCACCTTCCCGCTTGTATATGGTACTGCAAACGGCGCTTTGAAAGATCTGCATAATATAGTGGTAACGCGATCAAAAGCTAAAGAATTATTCGGAACTGATAATGTGGTAGGCCGTACTATTGAAATAAAAATAGATGAAGGCTTTATTCCTTTTATAATAAGCGCTGTGTCGGAAAATATTCCTGCCAACTCTTCCATACAGTTTGAGTTACTCGGGAATTTTAATTATATGGAAACAACCAATTCCGGTAAAAGGGGAGTAAATAACTGGAATAGGTCTGCTTATATTACGTATGTTCAGTTGCGCGAAGGAAGCGGTTTGACAGGTGATGCCCAGAGATTGGCAGCTTTTCGGCGTAAATATTATCCTGATGAAGAAAAAGAATTTAAAAAATCCGGGTTTAAGTGGGAGGCTGGTGCGCCGCCCGTTCGTTTTGGATTGCAGGCTTTAAAAGCGGGACATACAGATACAATAATATATGGAGGTTCTGTTGAGAATGTAAATCCCAAAACGATCTGGATATTACTAAGCATCGCCGCCGGTGTATTACTGATCGCCTGTATCAACTTTACCACATTAGCCATTGGCAGGTCGGCGCGAAGGGCCAAAGAAGTAGGTGTAAGAAAAGTGATAGGGGGTGAAAGAGGACAATTGGTAACGCAATTTTTATCTGAAGCCATTATACTGACCATTCTTTCTGCGATACTCGGTTTACTGCTTGCGAGCTTGCTGCTTCCCTATTTTAATGATCTTTCAGGACGTGAATTACAGTTTTCGTTTTCCCTGTATCCCGAGATGATGTGGATGCTGGCCGGGTTAACATTGTTGGTGGGACTATTGGCAGGCAGCTATCCTGCATTGATCTTATCCCGTTTCAAGCCTGTTGAAGTACTCAAAAGCAAAATAAAAATAAGCGGCGCTAATTTTTTCACCCGTTCACTGGTTACTGTTCAGTTTGCCTTGTCCATTGGTCTTATTATTTGCACCATGATCATTTTGCAGCAGACAAAATATATGAGCAGTAAAAACCCGGGATTTAATAAAGAAAATATTGTAGTAATAGATGCCAGTGATACAAAAACCAAAGAGGTATATCCATTGTTTAAACAAGCCCTGGCTTCAAGGACGGATATAGCTGGCATAGCCAGTGCAGAACTTGGATTGGGTGAAGGCACAGGATGGAGTCGTTCAGGTTTCGAGTATAATGGGGCGCATAAAGATGTATTCGAATATTTCATTGATCCTGATTACATACCTGTAATGGGTATGCAGCTTGTTGCCGGCAGAAATTTTGATCCGAAAATTGCTGCGGATACCGTTACGTCTATCATAGTTAATGAAACGATGGTAAAAGATTTCGGATGGACGATAGCCAATGCAGTAGGCCAGCAGATACCGGGGTATATGGAATCAAAGACACCCGTGGTAATAGGAGTAGTTAAAGATTTTCATTACAGGCCTTTCAAAGAAAAAGTGGAGCCGCAACTATTTCACCAGTTTACTGATTACGCACCCTTCAAATTTTTTGTAAGGATAAAACCCGGCAATCCTGCACCTGCATTATCTGCTATGCAAAAAAGCTGGGGCGGTCTTGTAGCTGATCTTCCGTTTAAGTATAGTTTCCTTGATGAAAGCATTGATAATTTTTATAAAGCCGAAAGAAAATGGAGCAGCATTATTGGATGGGCCGGTGGCATCTCTGTTTTCTTAGCCTGCCTGGGTTTGTTTGGGTTGGCGGCTTTAGCGGCCGTAAATCGTACCAAAGAGATCGGCATACGAAAAGTATTGGGAGCATCATTGCCTGGTATTGTTAAGTTGTTGTCAAAGGACTTCCTGAAATTGGTAGTAATCGCATTGATCATTGCCGCCCCATTGGCCTGGTATTTTATGAATAAATGGTTACAGGACTTTGCTTACAGGATATCAATTGAATGGTGGGTGTTTATTGTTGCGGGTTCATTAGCGATCATTATTGCTTTTATTACTATTGGGTTCCAGGCGGTGAAAGCAGGTATTGCCAACCCGGCGAAATCGTTGCGGACAGAGTGAGCGTTCTTGCGACTGCGAACAAAGGGAGCAGGACGCAAAGAACAGGGGTATAAACGCTGGGGCAATTTCAATTAAGCCGCGATAAAAAATTGACAACCGGAAAAATTATATAATTATGCTGAAAAATTATTGTAAGATCGTTTTACGCAATTTATGGCGTTACAAAGGTTATACTCTATTAAATATTACCGGGATGGCGATAGGTATCGCCGCCATCGTCTGGGGATACCAGACTTGCCGTTTCAGTTTCAGCTTTGATAATTTTCATAAAGACAGGGATATTGTTTACCGGGCCTTATCTTATAAAGAAGGTGGCGAAGGGGTAAAAGGTATATTCCCGATGGCTGCGGTAAAGCGGGCGCAAAATGATTTTTCAGGAATCACTGAAGCCATCCGTTACGATGGCAGGGGGTTGAATATTAAATACGACAAGAACGAACCGTTTGCAGAACAGGCCTTTTTTACCGACCCGTCTTTTTTTGATGTATTTAATTTTCCGTTGGTGGCGGGCAACAACAACATCAATGATAAAAATGCTGTTGTCATTACTGAAAGAACAGCCAAAAAGTATTTTGGTAACCTGGATCCATTAGGGAAATCACTGGTCTTTTACTCGGGCGAAACCTATGCGATGCCGCTTACTGTAACAGGTGTATTGAAAGATATACCGGTTAATTCAACCATGCAGTTTGATTTTATATCGAATTTTGAAAACCTTTTGAAGGGCGACGGCTCACACATTGCGGCGGATGACTGGAATTGGTTTTTAGACGCTGCATTTTTTAAGATACCCAATGCTGCTGACGCATCGCGGTTGACAAAAGAGTTTAATAAATATATTCCTATTCAGAATAAAGCAAGGCAGGACTGGAAGACCGCTGGCTTTAAACTTATATCACTTGAGCAGAATGCGATAGACAAGAACCTGGACTACAACAGCCTGAATGAAAGACCGGAAGATTCGGCGGCGTACGGTCCGTTTGTACTGGCGATATTGATCTTTCTTTCCGCCTGTCTTAATTTTTCGAACACCACGGTTTCCCGCGCTAACAGGAGGTTAAAAGAAATAGGAATGCGCAAAGTAATGGGCAGTTCTCATTCAAGACTAATGTTGCAGTTGTTGCTCGAGTGTGGTTTTATAGTCCTGCTGGCTGCGCTTTTATCCGCTGTATTGAATTACTTCTGGTTCCCCGCGTTTAATGACATGTTTACCGGTTTAAAAATTACAGCTGATTATTTTAATGACATCAGCCTCCTGTTGTTTATTGCTGTGGCAATAATAGTGACTACGCTATTAGCAGGCGCCTACCCGGCATTTTACATTACCCGGTTTAATCCTTCCACCATATTTCGCGGCAGTGTAAAATTTGGCGGCAAAAATTTGTTTTCAAGGATCATGCTGGGTTTGCAATTATCTATTGCCCTTATTACTGTTATTGCCGGAATTGGTTTTGCCCGCAATGCAGCATTCCAAAAGAACTATGATTACGGCTATAACATTGAAAACGCTATCGGCGTGGTCGTTACCGATACTAATTCATTTGCTGCATTTAAAAATGAAGTGGCCACTATTCCACAGGTTGTTGCATTGGCAGGAACAAGAAATCATATTGGATATGGCTGGAGAAAGGTGGTGGCGGAAGTACAGGGAATAAAAAAAGAGACCAATTATATCGAAGTAGGGAGGGATTACTTAAAGACGATGAACCTTCAAATGGCTGAAGGGAGGGCTTTTGACGCGGAAATGGAAGGTGATTTCACCAGTTCTGTTTTAATTACACAAAAAATGGCGGCCACTTATGGCTGGAAAGAGAAAGAAGCGCTGGGCAAACAGGTACATATTGACAGCCTGAACTATTCAGTTGTTGGTATCCTGAAGGATTTTCACATGGGCCAGTTATTTGATCCGTTAGAACCGGCGGTTTTAAAACTGGTTAAAGAAAATCGTTTTCAGTTTCTCATTATACAGGCGAAACCAGCGGATATCAATGATGTCTATTCCAAAACAAGGGATGCGTGGAAAAAGATTTTTCCTATGAAACCTTATTCAGGATTTTACCAGAGCGGACTCAAGGCTGAAGCCTATAAAGTAAGTGCGAGCATCGCTAAAATATTTTCCTGGTTTGCTATTATCTCCATACTGCTTACAGCTACCGGTTTGTTCGCGCTGGTATCACTTACGGTACTTAAAAAAATGAAAGAGATAGCGTTGCGTAAGATAGTGGGTGCAGGTCCCGGGCATATACTTGTTTTAATTAACCGTGGTTATTTCTGGGTATTCATTGCCGGGGCGGCAGCAGGATGTTACGGAGGCTGGTCGCTCACCAAACTTTTAATGGATATGATATTCCGGGTTAATGCAGGTGTCGGGCTGACAACCATCATCAGCTCGGTAATTGTACTGTTTATCATAGTGGGTGTGACATCCGGAATAAAAGTATGGCAGGCGGTAAGGACAAATCCTGTAAAAAATTTGCGGGCAGAATAATAAACATAACTATGATAAAAAATTATTTTAAAATAGCATGGCGAAATCTTAGCAGAAACAAAGGCTACAGCGCAATTAATATCGGCGGACTCGCTGTGGGTATGGCGGTAGCTATGCTTATTGGTTTATGGATATACGATGAATTGTCTTTTGATAAGTATCATAAGAATTACGACCGCATTGCCCAAATAATGCAAAATCAATCTTACAATGGTGAAATTGGAACAGAAACAACTGTGCCGCCTGTGATGGCAGAGGAAATCAGGAATGCGTATGGAAGCGATTTCAAGTATGTACTGCAATCTTCCTGGACAGAGTCCCATATCCTGAACGTTGGCGAAAACCGGTTTACTAAAAGAGGTAATTATATTGATCCGCAAATTGCCGAAATGTTGTCGCTAAAAATGATAAAAGGTACAAGGGCAGGTTTAAAAGAACCTTATTCGATTTTATTATCAGCATCGGCAGCCAAAGTTTATTTTGGTGAAAACGAACCTTTGGATAAAATGATAAACCTTGATAATAAAGTGGAAGTAAAAGTTACAGGTGTATATGAAGATTTGCCTTATAATTCAACGTTTAAAGATATTTCTTTCTTTTTACCATGGGAACTTTACAAAATCCGAAATCCATGGCTAAAGGAAATAAAAGATCCGTGGAGCGGGAATTTTACACTGGCCTATGCCCAAATAGCTGATAATGCTGATATGGAAAAAGTGTCGGCAAAAATCAGGGATGTGAAATTGAATAAAGTTGGAAAGGATGAAGCTAAATTTAAGCCCGAGATTTTCCTGCAACCAATGAGTAAATGGCATCTGTATTCAGATTTCAAAAATGGCAAAAACACAGGAGGACGGATTGAATTTGTATGGCTTTTTGGCATTATTGGCGTGTTTGTATTGTTTTTAGCGTGCATCAATTTTATGAATTTGGCAACTGCACGTTCCGAAAAAAGAGCAAAAGAAGTTGGGATCAGAAAGGCTATTGGTTCAGTTCGCGGGCAATTGGTACGTCAATTTTTTTCCGAATCATTTTTAGTAGTTTCTTTTTCCTTTATATTTTCCTTGCTGATTGTTGTATTTATTTTGCCATTTTTCAATGAAGTTGCTGACAAAAAAATATCGGTTTTATGGACAAACCCTGTCTTTTGGCTTCTCTGGATTGGTTTTAGTTTAATTACCGGCATAATTGCAGGGCTTTATCCGGCCCTGTATTTATCTTCTTTTCAGCCTGCGAAAGTTTTGAAAGGAACTTTCAGAGCAGGCCGTTTTGCTTCTTTTCCCCGCAAGGTTTTGGTGGTTGTGCAGTTTACGGTTTCTATAACCTTGATTATCGGAACAATCATCGTTTTTCGCCAAATAGAATATGCAAAAGACCGCCCAATTGGTTATAACCGCGATGGTTTATTGAGTATTAGCTTGCCGGCTAATGTTTTTAAACATTTTGAAGCAGTACGAAATGAATTAAAAAATGCCAGGGCAATCGAAGAAATGGCAATATCACAAAGCCCTGCTACCGAGGTTTGGAACACCAACGGAGGTTTCGACTGGGAAGGCAAAGACCCCAGCTTTGCCGTTGATTTTCCTAATAATTCAGTCTCGTATGAATATGGTAAAACAGTTGGCTGGACAATAAAAGAAGGACGGGATTTCTCAAGAGATTTTGCTACGGATTCGTCTGTATTTATTATGAATGAAACAGCCGCTAAATTTATAGGCTTCCGGGAACCAATCGGGAAAATAGTAAAATGGAACGATAAACCTTACAAGATCATTGGCATTGTAAAAGATTTGGTAGTAGAATCGCCTTACGAGCCCACTCGTCCTTCACTTTTTCATATTTCAAACGAAAAAGAAAATCTTGTAATTCTCAGAATGAACACCAATAAAAGTGCGGGCGAAGCATTGAAAAGCATCGAATCCGTATTTAAGAAATATAGCCCGGCTGTTCCTTTTGAATACAAATTTGTAAATGAAGAGTACGCAAGAAAATTCAGCCAGGAACAACGTATCGGCAAATTAGTAAGCTTCTTTGCTATTCTCGCAATTTTTATTTCCTGTCTTGGCCTTTTTGGTTTAGCGTCTTTTGTTGCCGAACAAAGAACAAAAGAAATAGGTATAAGAAAAGTAGTAGGTGCATCGGTATTCAGGCTATGGCGGTTGCTGTCAAAAGATTTTATCGTATTAGTTGTTGTTTCCTCTTTCATCGCTGTTCCTGTTGCTTATTATTATATGAATGGCTGGTTACAGAAATATCAATACCGGACAAATATTGAGTGGTGGATTTTAGCAGTGGCTATTGCCGGGGCGTTGCTGGTTACATTATTAACAGTAAGCTTCCAGGCAATAAAAGCTGCTGTTGCTAACCCGGTGAAATCATTGCGAACAGAGTGAAACGTCATTACGACTGCGAACAAAGTGAGCAGGAGGCAAAGAACAAAATAAAAAGAATTAGCCATGTTTAGAAATTATTTGAAAACGCTCATCCGTAATATGCAGAAAAACAAACTGCATACGGCTATTAACATTATTGGTATGGCGGTGGCGTTCACCTGCAGCATCCTGTTGATGGTAATGGTGTACCGTGAATTTTCATTCGATCAGTTTCAGCAAAACAAAACCAAACTATTTAAACTCTATTCTTTTGAAAATAGGAGTGAAGGAATGAATCTACATTCAGGGATGAGTTATCCTGTTGTCACTACTATTAAAATGGAAGGCATTGGAGTAGAAAAGGCGACACGCATCAAGTATCGTGGCAGGGAAGTGCGTTATAAAGACAAAACACTGGAGCAATCAACTCAATTGGTGGACGATGATTATTTCAGCATGTTTTCTTTCACTATAGTGAAAGGTGCGAAGCAACATCCGCTGGCTGATATAGGTAATACAGTGCTAAGTGAAAAGACAGCAGCTTCCCTTTTTGGCACAGAAGACCCGGTTGGAAAAACTATCGAAGTAAAGATCGGCGGCAATTGGAACAAGCTGATGGTGTCAGCCATTTTGCAGGACGCCCCGCTTAATTCATCCATCACGTATTCAGTACTGGCACGTACCGAATTAGACCCTGATTATGCAACGCAGAAGGATAGCTGGAATAACCAGCATCATGATGTATATGTACAGTTAAATGACCAGGCAGCACAAGTACAGGTAGAAAAACAGTTGCGGGAGTATATAAAAAAACATAACCCACCGAACATTGAAAATTTAAAAAAAGAAGGCTACAGGGCTGATGCCAATGGCGACTATACCGGCATGAAATTATTACCGCTAACCGATATACATTTCAGCGCTGAACTGGGGGATGGCAATATCGTTAGTAAACCTTTCCTGTATATTCTGTTGCTGGTGGCCTGTATGATCATACTGATCGCCTGTTTCAATTTTGTCAATCTGAATATTGGTTTGTCCTTTACCCGTACCAAAGAAATGGGTATCCGCAAATGCCTTGGTGCAGGTAAACGGCAGGTGTGGCTGCAGGTTTGGGGCGAAAGCCTGGTGACTGTTTTAATAGCGATGCTGACCGGAATTACAGCAACATTTGTTTTAATGAAAGGCTTCAACAAGCTGATGCAGGCAAAGTTTGACACTTCATTATTATACCAGCCCGCTATTATTTTTTATTTATTCCTTATCCTGGTTTTTGTTTCGCTGATCGCGTCCGGCTATCCTTCTTTTATTATGGGAAAATTGAAGACAGTGGAAATATTAAAAGGAAAAATTTCTTTGAAAAAGCCGGGTATATTCCGCAATGCTTTAATTGTAGCGCAGTTTGCCATAGCCATTATACTGATCTGCACTACCATTATTATTTACCAGCAGTTTCAGCATTTACGCAACGCCCCGCTGGGATATACTACATCATCACTTATCAGTGTGCCCATCAAGCAGGATGATAAGGGAAGAGAGATTACAGGCAAGTTGCGAAACCTTTTGGCTTCGCAGCCTTCAGTAGTAAGTGTATCCGGGTCGTCTATCAATTTTGGCCTTGGACAGGATGGAAGCATCAGCAAGTGGAGCATTGGGTTTGATTACAATGGAAAATCCGTGGGCACTAATTTTTTAGCGGCGGATTATGATATTTTAAAAACGCTGGATATTTCTTTAAAGGAAGGAAGGGATTTTTCTACCGCCCATGTTGCCGATAGTATGAATGCGGTAATTGTAACAGAAAGCATGGCCAGCCAACTGGCTGAAAAAGATGTAGTAGGTCTTTCCTTTTATTCAGACAGCAGCAAACCCAAATGGAATGTAATTGGCGTGATACCTGATTTTCATTTATACTCCATGTACGAGAAAAGTGAACCACTTACGATCAGTATGAAATCTGATGCTTCCATCAGCTATGCATTGATACGGGTGAATACACAAAACCCGGCCGCTACGCTCAACATGATTAAGCAGGTATATGCACAGGCAGAACCCGGTGTTGAATTCAAAGGATCGTATGTGAATGAAAATATTGATCGCTGGTATGCCAATGAAGAGAGACTTTCCAATATGTTTTCAATCGCATCATTAGTAGCCATTATTCTTTCCTGCATGGGATTATTTGGAATGGCGTTTATCGTTATACGGCAGCGGGTGAAAGAGATAGGCGTTCGCAAAGTACTGGGCGCTTCCGTAGGTGGTATTGCTGCATTGGTAACAAAAGAATTTATCAAACCGGTGGTGATCGCTTTATTCATAGCTACACCCATCGCCTGGTGGGCGATGGATAAATGGCTGCAGGATTTTATGTACAGGATAAACATTCATTGGTGGGTATTTGCTTCGGCAGGGTTGGTGGCTGTATTAATCGCCATCCTTACTGTAAGCTTTCATGCGGTAAAAGCTGCGGTGGTCAACCCGGTGAAGTCATTGCGAACGGAGTGAAGCAACGAACAGAGTGAAGCGCCATTGCGGCTGCGAACAAAATGAGCAGGAAGCAAAAACAGGGTAAAAATTTATCATCTAAATAAACAATTATGAAAAAGATTTTACTGAGTTTACTATTAACGTTGCCAGCCTTTTCTATGATGGCTCAAAATGATAAGGAGCCTTATCTCACAAAGGCGCTGAATAATGAGACTATTAAAAACGTGGAGGTGCAAACTTCCGGGGGATCTATAAGCGTTTCTGATGCCAATGCTTCAGATATCCGTATTGAAGTATATATAACCGGGAATAATAACAGCGACAACCTGTCCAAAGAAGAAATAAAACAGCGGCTGGATGAAAAGTATGAATTGAATATCTCTGTCAGTAATAATAAACTGGTGGCTATTGCCAGACCGAAAACAAAAATAACAGACTGGAAGCGGACTCTGAATATTTCATTCCGGGTATTTGTTCCCAAAAATATTTCCACTGATCTGTCAACAAGCGGCGGAAGCATCAGCCTGGCCGGTATTGCAGGTAAGCAGGCTTTTTCTACCAGTGGCGGAAGTTTGAACATAGATAATGTAAGCGGCAACATAAGCGGCAAAACTTCGGGTGGAAGTATTTATGTTAAAAATTCTACAGACGATATTGAACTTATTACAAGCGGCGGAAGCATCTACGCAAAAAACTGTGAAGGCAATCTTAAACTAATTACTTCCGGTGGTTCTATCAGTCTCAAAGAGCTTAAAGGAAATATTAAAGCCACTACCAGTGGCGGAAGTATTAGCGGAATGAAAATTTCCGGCGAACTGACCGCACGTACTTCAGCCGGAAACATTGATCTCACCGATCTGACGTGCAGCCTGGAAACCTCTACAAGCGCCGGAAATATTGATGTTTCAGTGGCAACACTTGGCAAGTATATTAAAATTAATAACTCAGGGGGCAACGTTGACCTGGAACTGCCAAAGGGCAAAGGCATTGATCTTGATTTGTCAGCCAATAAAATTAAAACAAATGAACTCAGCAATTTTACCGGTGAAAAAAATGAAGATGAGATCGAAGGAAAATTAAATGGAGGTGGTGTACGCGTTGATGTAAGATCAGGTGGCGGGAAAATCAACCTGGTTTTTAAATAAGCCTGCTGCAGGAAACCCGGTTGGTTTGCTATTTCTAATGTGTTAAAAGAGTTTAAGGACAGAATAAATGTATAGCTATGATAAAAAATTATTTCAAGATCGCCTGGCGAAACCTCTTTAAGAATAAAGGTTTTTCTATTACCAATATCCTTGGTCTTACTATTGGTATTACCTGTACCATATTGATTTTTTTATGGGTGCGGGATGAGAAAGGGTATGATAAGTTTCATAACAATTACGATAATATCTACCAGGTAATTGCTCACCGGAATTTTAACAACCAGATATTTACGGACAGGAACATGGTGCTGCCGCTTGCCAAATCACTCGAAAATGTTTCCACGCAAATAAAAAACGCGGTTGTTACCACCAACGGCCAATCACATATAATTACGTACGGTGATGCCAAATTAAAGAAACAGGGCTATACCGTCAGTGAACATTTTTTCGATATGTTTTCCTGGAAGTTCATAAAGGGGAATGCCGCAACAGCCCTTCCTGACGCCTATTCCCTGGTGCTGACACGATCAGCGGCAAAAGCATTGTTTGGGAAAGCGGAACCCATAAATAAAGTAGTAAGAATAGATAACGAGTATGATGCAAAAGTCACTGCCGTACTGGAAGATCTTCCCGGCAATTCTACTTTCCAGTTTGACTTTATTAATATGTTTAATTATTCCGGGGATTATGAAAAAAGGGCGATGACCAACTGGAGGAATTCTTCGTGGAATGTATATGTGCAAATGGCTCCGGGGGCGGATATGCAAATGCTGGATAAAACCATTAACGATATAAAGCACCAGCATGATCCTAACGATAAAATGAGCGCCTACTTTACTTTCCCCATGAATAAATGGAGGCTTTACAGTGATTTCAAAGATGGAAAAAATACCGGCGGTATGATTGAGTATGTAAGGCTCTTCACCGTCATTGCACTGATCATTTTGCTGATTGCCTGTATTAATTTCATGAACCTTTCTACTGCGCGTTCTGAAAAAAGAGCCAAAGAAGTGGGTGTCAGAAAAACACTTGGATCAGGTAAAAAGCAACTTATATTTCAGTTCTTTTGTGAATCCATCATACTTGCCTTTATTGCTTTTGTTTTTTCTGTAGCCGCTGTGTATTTATTACTGCCTTCTTTTAATGCACTGGTAGATAAAAATTTGTCATTGAACATAGCGCAACCGATTTTCTGGCTCGGCGCACTTGCCATCGTATTATTTACAGGGCTTGTAGCAGGCAGTTATCCCGCCTTGTATCTTTCTTCTTTCAAACCGATCAGTGTGTTGAAAGGAACATTTACCAGCGGGAAAAAAGCTGTTCTGCCAAGACGGGTACTGGTAGTAGCTCAATTTATCATTTCTATTTTGCTTATTTCAGCTACCATTATTGTTTACCAGCAAATACAGCATGTAAAGCACAGGGACATCGGTTACAAGCCGGATAACCTGGTCATGGTGCCTTCTTCGCCCGATATCCGGAAAAATTTTTCCGTCATAAAACAGGAATTGCAGAAAACAGGATTGATCAATGCCGTGACCCAGACGTCTTCGCCTATTACAAGTATATGGTGGAAATCGCCGGCTCCTGATTGGGAAGGAAAACCTGCCGATGGCGAAATTATCATGGCGGGCATTGCCACAGATGTAGATTTTTCAAAAACAATGGGGATTAAAATTTTACAGGGAAAAGATTTTTCCGGTACGCCTTCCGATTCTTCAGCCATGCTATTAAATAAAGCTGCTGTGGAGGCGATGGGGTTAAAAAATCCAATAGGCATGCAAATGAGGTACGGTCAGAGTTATACAGTGATTGGTGTAACGGATAATGTGGTAATGGAATCGCCGTATAAACCGGTTGACCCCATGATGGTATTCTATGACCCCGGTAATTCCAATTCGATAAGTATAAGACTGGCTGATGCTGCCCAACTGCAGAAAGCATTGCAATCAATAGAAACAATTTTTAAAAAACATAACCCCGCTTATCCTTTCGAATACCAGTTTGCCGACCAGGAATTCGGGAAGAAGTTTTTAACAGAAGACCTGATCAGCCGGATCACCAACATTTTTGCAGGACTCGCCATTTTCATTTGTTGCATAGGGCTTGCGGGGTTAGCCTCTTTTACTATTCAAAAACGTATACGGGAAATAGGCATACGGAAAGTGCTGGGCGCTTCAGTACAGCAGTTGTTACTGCTCATTTCAAAAGAATTTTTGAAACTGGTGCTGATAGCTTTCGTAATAGCCGTTCCGTTAACCTGGTGGCTGATGAATAACTGGCTGGAAAAGTATGCTTACCGTATTAATATAAGTGTATGGTTGTTTGGAGCAGTAGGTATTATTATCCTGCTGCTGACATTAGTGGTAGTAAGTTTAAATACTATGAGGGCGGCTGTTGCCAACCCGGTGAAGTCATTGCGAACAGAGTAAAGCGTCATTGCGAACGAAATGAAGCGTCATTGCGACTGCGAACAAAGTGAGCAGGAAGTAAAGAACAGAATAAAAAGTATAGCCATGATAAAAAATTATTTCAAAATCGCCTGGAGAGGTCTCTGGAGAAACAAACTTTACACTACACTTAATGTGGCCGGGTTAACCTTTGGTATCAGTTGTTTTTTGTTAATTGGTCTTTACCTTTTTGATGAACTCACTTTTGACGAACAGCACAGTAAAGGGGATAGAATTTACCGGGTAATAGAACATAAAAATGTGAACGGTGAAGCGACTACTATTGCCGCGGCAGGTTATAAACTGGCTGAAGAATCGAAGAAAAAAATTCCGGAAGTAGAAAATACAACCCGGGTTCAAAGGCCCGGGAGGGCTAACCTGGTAAACCCGGAAAACCCCGTAAATTTCCAGGAAAACGTAACGAATGCTGATGAAAATTTTTTGCTCGTGTTTGATTTTCCATTGATTTGGGGAGATAAAAGCACTGCTTTAAAAGAGCCGAATTCCATAATTATTAATGAAGATTTAGCTATGCGCCTGTTTGGCAGGAAAGACGTTATGGGCAAAATAGTAAAATTTGGTCATTTGGATATTCCTTTAAAGATCACGGGTATTTTGAAAAATCATCCCCGCAATTCGAGTTTCGATTTCAATTCCGTGATGTCTGAATCTACTTTTTATAATTCAGATTTCTTCAGGCAAACGCAGGCGAGCGATTGGGCATCTAATAGTTTTTCTGTTTATACGTTACTAAGACCCAATTCCAATCCTGAATCAGTTTCCAATAAAATAACGAAGCTGATTCTTGACAATTACAAACCTGAGGCCGGCACTAACCTGGCTTACAGTCTTCAACCATTAAATGACTTACACCTGAACTCAAAAAATATTGTTGATGGCGCCAGGAATTCAAATGTTGAGGCAATTCCACAGGGAAGCCCGTTGTATATTAAGATATTTTCTATTGCAGCTCTTTTTGTATTAGTAATCGCCGGTATCAATTACATGAATCTCACTACCGCAAGGGCTTCCAGTCGTTTAAAAGAAATTGGTGTTCGTAAAACAATTGGCGCTTTTCAAAGCCATTTGATCAGGCAATTTTTATTTGAATCATTGTTAGTAACGATTATATCCTTCATCCTGGCGTTGATCGTTGTTAATCTTTTGCTTCCTTCGTTTAATCAATTCGCCAGTAAACAACTTTCTCTTGGCTTTTCAACCGATTACCGCATCTGGCTTTTTACGATTGCTATTGTAGCTATTATAGGGTTTCTATCCGGTAGCTACCCGGCATTAATGCTTTCCCGTTTTAAACCTGTTTTATTATTAAAGGGCCTGAAACTTCAAAATAAAAGCGGCTTATCCTTAAGAAAAGGTTTAGTTGTTTTTCAATTTACCATTTCAGTCGTTATGATTATCGGAACGATTGTTCTCTTTCTGCAGGTTCGTTATTTGAATACTACCCATTTGGGTTTCAACAAAGATCTTTTGGTGGTGATTGATGTAAATACGAACAATGCAAGGACGAATTTTGAAGCTGTAAAAAATGAAATGGCTAAAATACCCGCGGTGAAAAATGTATCAGTTACATCCAGGGTGCCGGGTGAATGGAAATCGTTCAGAAATATTAAAATAAAAAATACGGGAAGTGCTGACGATCATATCGCTTATATGTTTGGAGCGGATAAAGATTTTGCAGAAACTTTCGGGGTCAAACTGTTAAAAGGCAGAAACTTTAATACTCCAAATGATTCCGCCTGTGTAATTATCAATGAAACTGCAGCTAAAATGCTGAACATTACTGAACCCTCCGGCCAGGTTGTTGAGATTCCTTTTGTTTCGCGTGGCAGTGGCATTCCTTTTACACCTCTTAATGACATGGATATTCCGTTTAAACCCAGGGTAATTGGCATTGTAAAGGATTTCCATTTTCAGTCATTACGGGATAAAATCGAACCGCTGGTACTGGCATACAACCAAAACCCGATACATAATATTGACTATTATACAGCGAGAATAGATGCTGAAAATATCCAGGGAACATTAGATAAATTAAAAGCGGTAATGGTAAACAATGATAAAAACGATCCTTTTGAATACCACTTTTTGGATGAGCAATTAGCGCGATTTTATGTTGAAGACCAGCGTCGCCAGGGCCTCCTGGTCTGGGTGGCATTAGCAACTATTTTCATTGCTTGTCTTGGACTATTTGGCTTAGCCACTTATTCCGCTGAACAAAGAGTAAAAGAAATAGGTGTAAGAAAAGTACTGGGAGCGACGGTTTTAAATCTTACTTCCCTGCTTTCCAAAGACTTTATCAAACTGGTTTTAATAGCCAATGGCATCGCCTTCCCCATTGCCTGGTGGGCGACAAACAAGTGGCTCCAGGAATATGCGTATCATATTGATGTAAAATGGTGGGTATTTGGTCTGGCGGGTGCTTCAGCCATTATCATTGCTTTACTGACAGTAAGTTACCAGGCTATTAAAGCGGCTGTTGCCAACCCGGTAAAGTCATTGCGAACAGAATGAGAATATATCAGTTAAAATCTACCAGAATATGGTAAAACATTATTTCAGTATTGCCTTTCGCAACCTGTTACGCAACAGGGTTTATTCGTTCATCAATATTGGTGGATTGGCAATGGGTATGGCGGTGGCCCTGCTTATCAGTCTTTGGATCAGGGATGAATTGTATTTTGACCATTACCATCAGAACTATAACCGTATTGCCAAAATACGGCAGCATGTAAATGTAAACGGTGAAATACAAACAGAAAAGACAGTGCCTTATCCATTGGCCAATGAGCTTCGTACCAACTACCCGCGATATTTTAAATACATCGTGATGTCTTCTAACCGGGCTAACCATATCCTGTCGGTGGACGAAACGAAATTCACGAGATTCGGCGTGTACCTGCAGCCGGAAGCCGCCGAAATGCTTACCCTGAAAATGCTCAAAGGCACCCGTGCCGGTTTAAAAGATCCTTACTCGATCCTGCTTTCTCAATCGGCCGCAGCGGCATTCTTTGGAGAAACAGACCCGATCAATAAGATTGTCCGGATTGATAACAAACAGGAAGTAAAATGTACCGGTGTGTATGAAGACCTGCCCGCGAATTCCACTTTTGCCAATATAAAATTTATCGCGCCTTTTGAACTTTACCTGGCGGATGCAAAATGGATCAGTAATCAACAGGATTCATGGCATAAAAATACCGTGCAGGTTTACGTGCAAATAGCCGATGATGCTGATATGGACCAGGTTTCCGGGCTAATCAAAAATATGAAACTGGAAAAGCTTGACCCGGAAGAGGCAAGGTACAAGCCGACTCTATTTCTTGATGCTATGAGTAAATGGCACTTATATTCAGAATATAAGAACGGAGTAAATGCCGGGGGAAAGATCCGCTATGTATGGATGTTTGGTATCATTGGCTTTTTTGTTTTGCTGCTCGCCTGTATCAACTTTATGAATCTGGGTACGGCCCGTACGGAAAAAAGAGCTAAAGAAGTAGGTATTCGCAAGGCCATTGGTTCTTTGCGCGGACAATTAGTAGGGCAATTCTTTTGTGAATCATTGCTGGTAACCGCACTGGCATTTGTATGCTCTTTGGTTTTGGTACAGCTTATCCTTCCTTTTTTCAATGAAGTGGCGAATAAAAAAATAGCTCTTTTATGGAGCAGCCCCCTATTTTGGATAGCGGGTATTTTATTCACCCTTATCACCGGGTTGATAGCGGGTAGTTATCCTGCGCTCTACCTTTCATCTTTTCAGCCTGTCAGGGTTTTGAAAGGCAGGTTCAGGATTGGCCGCTTCGCCGCCTTACCCAGGAAAGTATTGGTAATAGTGCAGTTTACAGTATCCGTTACATTGATCATTTGCACCATTGTCGTTTTCCGCCAGATACAGTTTGCCAAAGACAGGCCAATTGGATATAGCCGCGACGCATTAATAACTGTGCCGGTACTTACAAATGATATAACTGCTCATTTTGATATAGTAAAAGATGAGTTACTAAAGAAAAAAGTCATTATAGCAATGGCGGCATCGGAGGCTCCTGTCACCGATATCTGGGGTAGTGATGGCGCCTTCGACTGGAAGGGTAAAGCTCCGGAACTGGCCGTTGATTTTCCTGTTACCGGTGTATCGGTTGATTATGGCAATACAGTGGACTGGGAATTCAAGGAAGGGCGGAATTTTTCCACCACGTTTGCCACTGATTCGTCAGCTTTAATTTTAAATGAAGCCGCTGTAAAATATATGGCATTACAGCATCCGGTAGGAGAGAACATCAAATGGAAGGGCGTTCCTTATAAAGTGATTGGCGTAATTAATGATGTGATCACGGAGTCGCCTTATGAACCGGTCAGGCCCTCTGTATTCTGGTTACTTAGTTGGCAGCCGAATTTTATATTCCTGAAAATTAACCCGGATGTAAGCGCTGCTTTCGCCCTGCATACTATTGAAACGGTGTTTCGTCAATACAATCCTTCCTCTCCTTTTGATTATAGTTTCGCGGATGAAGACTACAGCAGGAAATTCGGCAATGAAGAACGGGTGGGCAAACTGGCGGGCTTCTTTGCTATCCTCGCTATTTTCATCAGTTGCATCGGGTTGTTTGGTATGGCTTCCTTTATGGCAGAACAACGCATTAAGGAAATCGGGATAAGAAAAGTATTAGGAGCATCCGTATTTAATGTATGGCGTTTGTTATCGAAGGAATTTGTAGCGCTGGTTATGATTTCACTGCTTATCGCCGGGCCGGCAGCTTATTATTTTATGTATGACTGGTTGCAAAATTACTCCTATCGTTCCTCAATGTCCTGGTGGATTTTCGCAGCAGCAGGTCTTGGCGCCATGATCATTACTTTACTTACCATTAGCTTTCATGCGGTAAAAGCCGCTGTTGCCAACCCGGTTAAGTCATTGCGAACAGAGTGAAGCGTCGTTGCGACTGCGAGCAAAGTGAGCAGGAAGCAAAGAACTGAATAAAACTATCATCTATGATAAAAAATTATTTTAAGATAGCCTGGCGGAACATCCGGCGAAATAAAATAAACAGTATTATCAATATAGCCGGGTTGTCTATTGGCATGTCATGCGTTATATTAATTGCATTGTATGTACAGGATGAGCTGGGCTATGATAAATTTTTTAAAGATGCTGACCACATCTTCCAGGTTAATATGACGGGAATGGATAATGGCGTGGAGTCAAGCTCCGGGGGCAACACTGCACCTGCGGTAGGGCCGGCCCTGGTAAGTTCGTATGCCGAAATAGAAGCCTTTGTAAGAATTTACCGTCCGGGTGATGTGATGGTGGTTTATGAAGAAGGCGCAAAGACAGAAAATTATTTTACAGAGAAGCATGTTATGGCTGTTGATTCCAATTTTTTGCAGGTATTCAATTACCAGCTTGTGCAAGGGCATGCAGCTACCTGTTTGCAGAAATCAAACTCGGTTGTTATTACAGAAAAAACGGCAAAAAAATATTTTGGTAAAAGCGATCCAATTGGAAAAGTATTGCTGTTTGATTCTGAAAAGAGACCTTTTGTAGTGACAGCCGTGCTGAAAAATATTCCCGCTCAATCTTCTTTTCAGTTTGATATGCTGGCGCCCATTAGCGCTTATGCTGAAGTAAAGAAACGTAGCTGGAATTGGTTTTGGCTGCAGGTAAACACGTATGTAAAGCTGCGGGATAACGTTGCTGCAGATAAAGCGGGTATCGCAAAACTGGAAGCTAAATTCCCGGGGATGGTAAAGATGCACGCATTTCAAAGCAACAGGGGTGAAACTTTTGAGGAGTTCACAAAAAAAGGTGGTAAAATGGAATATCATTTATTGCCTTTTACTTCGGTTCATTTATATGCCAGCGGTATGAACACGCCTGCACGTTTAACTACATTAAGCGATATTAAATATGTTTATATTTTTTCTGTTATTGCACTCTTTATTATCACTCTTGCATGTGTCAATTTTATGAATCTTTCTACGGCGCAATCTGCAAGAAGAGCAAAAGAAGTAGGCGTCCGCAAAGTGCTGGGATCGGTAAGAACACAACTCATAAAACAATTTCTTGCCGAAGCGATAGTATATAGTTTCATGGCTACCGTAGTTGCTCTTATAATGGTCCTGGTGGTATTAACTCCATTTAATCACCTTGCCGGGAAATCACTTTTATTCAGCTCAATTTTTAATGGTTATACCTGTTTGTTTATACTGGGCCTGTGTATATTTACAGGATTGCTTTCAGGAGTTTATCCCGCATTTTATCTCACATCTTTTAATCCTGTAACGGTACTGAAAGGCATGAAAGCTTTCAAAAATAACTTTCGCCATCTTTTTGTCCGTAACGGGCTGGTTGTTTTTCAATTTACTATTTCAATTGTACTTATTATCTGCACTATTATCGTGTATAAACAATTACGATATACGCAGAATAAAGATTTAGGCCTGGATAAAGAACATGTTATTGTAATAGCCAATACTGACAGGCTTAAAAATGCCGAGGAATCTTTCCGGCAGGAGCTTACGAAGCAACCCGGTGTTATCGCCGCGTCGGTATCCAGCAGTATTCCCACAAGAACAAATTTTGGTGATACGTATGTTCCTGAACCAACAGAAACTGATAAACCTTTACTAAAAGAGATCGGGCTTTCTTCTTTTGTGGTGGATAATGATTTTATTCCAACTTTTAAGATGCAGGTTTTACAGGGAAGAAATTTTTCAACAGAATTTTCAGACTCTGCGTCGGTGATATTGAATGAGACTTCGGCAAAGCAAATCGGGTGGAAAGATGCGGTAGGTAAATACCTCGGGTACCCCGGTAACAGCCAGCGGTTTAAGGTTATTGCAGTGGTAAAAGATTTTAATGTCGCCTCATTGTATGATCCCGTTGAGCCATTTGCATTATTTCATGCTTCGTCTAAAACGTATAATTTAGGCCATTCCTATATATCTGTAAGATTTCAGCCCGGCAACATGAAGGATTATTTACACACGCTGGAAAATAACTGGAGAAGTTTTACTGCAGGCACACCATTCGATTATAGTTTTTTGGATACTGAGTTTGACTCTTTATACCGTTCTGAACAGCGTATGGGATCTGTGTTTGCTATCTTTACCTTCCTTTCGATCTTTGTTGCCTGCCTTGGCTTGTTTGGCTTATCTGTTTACACGGCGGAACGGCGCACCAAAGAAATTGGTGTCCGGAAGGTATTAGGCGCTTCTGTGCAAAGCGTAGTCGCATTATTATCCAAAAATTTTTTAAAATTAGTATTGATATCAGCGATCATCGCATTTCCTGTTGCATGGCTTGCAATGAATAAATGGCTGGAGGATTTTGCGTATCGTATCACAATAGGATGGACGGTATTCGTTTTTGCTGCCTCTGCCGCTTTATTTATTGCATTATTGACAATAAGCGCACAGGCAATAAAGGCAGCCATTGCAAACCCGGCAAAGTCGCTGCGGACGGAATAGATACGGGCGGAATCCCGGTGAATACCTGGCGAAACTTTAAACCGATTAATAAAGAGTATGATAAAAAATTATTTCAAGATCGCCTGGCGGAATATTATTAAACACCCTTTTTATTCGGTAGTGAATATTGCGGGGTTATCCGCAGGCATTGCATTTACCATGCTGATAGCCGCTTATGCATGGAATGAATTACAGGTAAATACGGAGTTAAAAAATGCCGGAAACCAGTATATCATCCAGAGCAAATGGAAAGATCCCAACCAGGGATATGAACTGGCCACTCTTGGACCGCTGGCAAAAGCATTACGGGAAAATTATCCCGACCTGGTAGCTAATTATTACCGGTACGATGGTATTACCTCCAACGTTTCTAAAGGCGATAAAAGTTTTCGTGAAGGATTGCAGGTAGGCGACAGTACGATGCTGAATATGTACGGATTCCGTTTACGGCAGGGAGATGCCCGCACTGCTTTGAATCAGCCTTTCACGGCTGTCATTACCACAGATAAGGCCGTTAAGTATTTTGGAAAAACAGATGTACTGGGACAAACTATTACCATAGAAAATTTTTCAGGGTCAAGGCATGATTTCATGATAACGGGTGTCATGGATAAATTCGCCAGGAATTCCGTTACGCATCTTGTGGATGACTACCCTAACGATATGTATGTTTCTATCAGCAACCTGGATTTTTTTGGCAGGAATATGAACTGGGATAATCCATCCATTGCCGGGTATGTAGAATTGCAAAAAGGCGTTACACCCGGCGATCTCGAAAAGCCCCTACAATATCTCGTTAGTCAAAATGCTCCTTCGCATATCAGCAAAAACCTGGTTCCTTATCTTGTTTCGCTGAAAGAATATTACCTGGTGGCTAATAACGGGTTGGTTAAAAAAATGCTGTATGCTTTATCGGCCATTGCATTATTTATTTTATTAATGGCCATTATCAATTTTGTTAACCTGTCTGTCAGCAGGTCTTCCGCCCGGATGAGAGAGATTGGTATCCGGAAAGTACTGGGTGGATTGAAAAGGCAATTGATCATCCAATTCCTGGCGGAATCAATTATCCTGGTATTCTTTGCGGCATTACTTGCCATGGCCGCTTACCTGCTGACAAAAGATCTGTTCAGCAATATACTGGATAAAGAAATTCCTGCGCTTTCTGCTTTTCCCCTGTATTTTATAACCCTGCCTTTGGCACTTACATTGATTGTTGGATTACTGGCGGGCATTTACCCGGCATTTGTTTTGTCTTCATTAAAATCTGTTGACTCATTAAAAGGGAAATTAAAAACAATAAAAGAGAAAATCTGGCTGCGCAAATCACTTGTCGCTTTTCAATTTTGCATCTCCGCCATTGTTTTTATTGGTGCTATCATTATTTCAAGGCAGGTTAATTTTTTCTTTAGCAAAAACCTTGGATATAATAAAGACTTTATTCTTTCCGCGCAAGTACCGAGAGACTGGACCAAAGCCGGTGTAACCCGTATGGAAAATATACGGAGGCAATTTGCCTCTATGCCGCAGGTAAGCGATGTCACACTTTCTTTTGAAGTGCCCAACGGAAATAACTCGGGAAACTGGTTTATCTACAAAGCAGATGCTGATTCTGCTTCCGCCATCTCAACGCAGGAACTTTTTACGGATGAATATTACGCCTTAACATATAATGTGCCTATGGCGGCAGGAGAATTTTTTAGCGCTCCCGGCGCATTGACTGATTCTTTCAGGCTGGTGATTAATGAAACAGAGGCAAAGGCGCTTGGATGGGAGAACGCACAGGATGCAATTGGCAGGCAATTAAAATTTCGTCAAAATGCTTCGCTCTTTACCGTAGCCGGCGTTGTTAAAGATTTTCATTTTGGTTCTATGCAAGAGACCATAAAGCCCGTTACATTTTTGCATGTAGGACTTACAAACGTGTTCAGGTTTTTTTCCTTTAAACTAAAACCGGGTAATACAGGTAACTCGATAGCCGCTTTGCAAAAACAATGGTCTGCATTGATGCCCGGCGCGCCGTTTGAATATAAGTTTATGGATGATACGTTAAAGAAACTGTACAAATCAGAGTTACAGCTAAAACAGGCTTCCTATACTGCGACTATTCTCTCGTTCGTCATTGTGTTGCTTGGTGTGACAGGTCTTGTTTCATTAAGCATTCAAAAAAGAACAAAAGAGATCGGCATACGAAAAGTACTGGGGTCTTCTGTTAGTAGCATCATTACTCTTTTTATGAAAGAATTTTTATGGGTGATATTCATTGCAGGAGTGATTGCCTGCCCGGTCGCGTGGTTTATCATGAATGGATGGTTAAGTGATTATGCGTACAGGATATCGCTGACGGCTGCGCCATTTGTTATTTCAGTGGCGGGTTTAGCATTGATAACAGCGCTGTTAATAGTGGTACAAACGATAAAGGCAGGAACGGCAAACCCTGTAAAGAATTTGAGAACAGAATAAAAACGTAAACATGATAAAAAATTATTTCAAAACAGCGTGGCGCAATCTTGGTAAAAACAGGATGCATTCTTTCATCAACATTGCGGGTCTCTCTATTGGAATGACTGTAGCCATACTGATTGGCCTCTGGATCCATGATGAAGTTTCTTATAATAAAAATTTTAAGAACTATGACCGTATCGCCCAGGTAATTCAGAACGTAACCAACAACGGTGAAGTACAAACATGGACAAACGTACCCTGGCCCCTGGCTGATGAGCTGCGAAAAAATTATGGAAGCGATTTTAAACGTATAGCACTCGGTTTTTATATAGGCGATCATTTATTGGCTGTGGATGATAAAAAACTGAAAAAGACAGGTGGATACTTTGAGAAAGAAGCGCCGGACTTATTTAGTCTTGAAATGATTCGCGGGAATAATAGCCTGGCCGACCTGTCTTCCGTATTACTTTCTGCATCGGCGGCTAAAGCTTATTTCGGCAATGAAGATCCTATTAATAAGGTAATGAAGATAGATAATGAACTTAATGTAAAGGTTACAGGCGTATATGAAGACTTTCCGCACAACTCAACTTTCGCCGACCTGGCCTTTATATCTTCCTGGGAACTGATCTATAACAATACCGAATGGATAAGAACAATGGAAGATCCGTGGAGACCGAACGCTTTTACCCTGTTTGTACAATTAAATGATCATGCAGACTTCAGCGCGGTCTCTGCAAAGATCAAAGATGCCAAGCTCAAAAAAGTAAATGAGCAGCTTGCCCAGAAAAAACCGTCTCTTTTCTTACAGCCGATGAGTAATTGGCATTTGTATTCGGAGTTTAAAAACGGGGTGAACACAGGAGGCGCTATACAGTATGTATGGATGTTTGGAATAATCGGCGTATTTGTTTTACTGCTGGCCTGTATCAATTTTATGAATCTAAGTACGGCCCGAAGTGAGAAAAGGGCAAAAGAAGTAGGCATTCGTAAAACAGTGGGTTCGTCACGCCGTCAGCTCATCTTTCAATTCTTCAGTGAATCATTGCTGACAGTGACCTTTTCATTTGCCTTGTCATTACTATTAGTACAACTGTTGTTGTCTTTTTTCAATAGCGTGTCGGGCAAGCAAATGGCAATTTTATGGGCTAACCCGTTTTTCTGGATCATAAGTACTGGCTTTATTGTTTTTACTTCATTGATTGCCGGAAGCTATCCCGCATTTTATTTGTCCTCATTCAGACCTGTAAAAGTTTTGAAGGGCACATTCAAAGCTGGTCGTTTTGCCGCTATTCCCCGCAAAGTACTCGTGGTAATTCAATTTACTGTTTCTATTGCCTTGATTATAGGAACCATCATCGTGTATAACCAAATTCAATTTGCAAAGGATCGTCCTGTTGGTTACACACGCCAGGGGGTGATAACTTTACCATTGAACCCGGAGGTTCACAGTCATTTCAACGCAATGAGAGACGCATTGATTCAATCAGGCGCTATTACATCCATGGCAGAAGCCGGGAGCCCTACTACAGCTACCTGGGGAAGCAGCAGTGGTTTTAGCTGGAAAGGAAAAGATCCGAATCTCTCTATTGATTTTTTAAATGTCAGCGCTTCCTATGATTATGGTAAAACAATAGGTTGGCAGATCAAAGAAGGACGTGATTTTTCGAGAGACTTTGCTACCGATACATCAGCTGTTATTTTGAACGAAGCCGCCGTCAATTTTATCGGGTTAAAAAAACCTGTCGGGGAAACAATAACATGGTGGGGAAGACCACTTACCGTTATTGGTGTTATTCATAATATGGTAATGAACTCTCCCTATGATGAACCGCAACCAACCGTTTTTGATTTATCTGCCGGTGAGCAAAATATCACTATCGCTAAAATAAATCCCTCTTCAGGCGCGAAAGAGGCGGTAGCGAAAATTGAAGCAGTATATAAAAAGTTTGCGCCGGACCAGTCTTTCGATTTCAAGTTTGCCGATGATGAATACGCAAAGAAATTTGCCGGCGAAGAACGCATCAGCAAACTCGCCGGTTTTTTTGCCATACTGGCCATCGTCATTTCATGCCTTGGATTATTTGGATTAGCATCCTTTGTGGCGGAGCAACGTACCAAAGAGATTGGGATACGAAAAGTATTAGGTGCATCTGTACTGGGCGTATGGAATTTACTCTCCAAAGATTTTGTAATGCTGGTTATTATTTCTTTTGTTATAGCGGTGCCGGTCGCCTGGTTGGCTATGAACAAATGGCTGCAGGGTTATACCTACAGAACAGATATCAGCTGGGTAATATTCCTGGTTGCAGGCTTATTGGCTATCAGTATCGCATTGATCACTGTCAGTTTCCAGGCGATAAAAGCGGCTATTGCTAACCCGGTAAGGTCGTTGAGAACAGAATAGGTTAAAATTAAAAAGGCAGGTGTAAGAGCAGAGTAACTATAAGGCTTAACAACTAAAAAAATGTAGTCATGATATTCCAAAACATCCCGTTCATCCTGCGCAGGTTCAACCGGCAGAAGCTTACTACTTCATTACATATAGTGGGGTTAACATTAGGTATTACAGTATGCCTGCTTATTGGGTTATTTATTAAATACGAACTGAGTTTTGATAGTTATGAAAGCAAAGCGGACAGAACCTATCGTGTAAACCAGGTATGGGTAGATTTCGGAAAAAAGGATTTTCATTTTTCAACGCCATTTCCGTTGGCCGCCCAGATCCGAAAAGATGTTCCGGGTGTAGAATATGTTACCAACATTCATCATCCCTTTCAGTCTGTCATAGAAATAAATCCAGTAAAACGTTTCAAGCAGGAACATGTGATGATGACTGATCCCGAATTCCTGGATGTGTTTGATATAAAAGTTGTAGCGGGTAATGCATACGAAGCATTACGCAAACCTTACCAGGCAGTATTGACAGAAACTACTGCGAAAAAGTTTTTTGGAAATGAAGACCCGCTTGGAAAAACATTTACCTATAATGATAGTTTCAACATCACCGTCGGCGGGGTAATAAAAGATTTCCCGGGCAATACTCATTTGCCTGCTGAAATGTTACTTTCTTTTTCCGATAATGAAAAATACCTGATGACAAGCACCAAGCATTACGGATCGGTCTCCGGCGGATCAACGTTTATTGTTTTACCAAAAGGCGTTAAACCAGGAAGCGGGCTTACAGCGGCTATACAAAGCATCTATGACAGGTTTGCGAACAACCAGGAATGGTCAGGAAAAGATCACCGCGAAGAAATGGAACTGCAACCGCTGAGCGATGTTCATTTTAATTCAAAGTATGCAGGCGGCGGCCAATGGGTAAAGGCGATCAACACGCAATGGCTTTGGTTTTTTGGAAGTGTTGGCCTGGCAGTATTAATATTAGCCTGTATCAATTTTATTAATCTTTCCACCGCACAGTCCCTTAGCCGTGCAAAAGAAGTAGGTGTACGCAAATCAATAGGAGCGGGAAGATTTCAATTGATCAGGCAATTTCTCGGTGAAGCTTTATTGCTTGTGTTATTTTCCGCCGTAATCGCAGTCATCATTACCAAATTATCATTGCCATCTATCAATGAACTGACAGAGAAACAGATTGTTTTTGATATTTTTAATTCAGCTTCGCTATTGATGGGATTAATGACCGGTATTTTTCTGACGGCATTAATGGCAGGCATTTATCCTGCGTGGGTCATTACAAGATTTCAGCCCGCCGCTACGTTAAAAACAGGTTTTGTAAATGCTGCTCCCCAATCTTCGCTGCTCAGAAAGGGACTGGTAGTAGCCCAGTTCACTATATCGGTTTGTTTGCTGATCGGTTTGCTCCTGATAGGCAAACAGATGAATTATATGCGGCATAAGGATCTCGGTTTCGATAAAGACAACATTGTGATGGTGACAGTACCCTTCAATGAAAACGCAAAAGAGAAGATCTTACTGGGCAACGAATTGAGAAATGTTCCCGGCATCAAAGACTGGTCTTTTTCCACCAGTTCTCCAAGTGGCGAAGGTCACTGGGGAACCATAATGAGTGTTATTGGAAAAGATGACCCCAACCGGAAATCAGTAACTACCATCATGACGGATGATAAATTCTGTTCGCTATACGGGTTAAAATTAAAAGCCGGAAGGTTTTTCAATATAGCTGACACCAGCGCAGTTTCAAGATCGGTACCGGAGGGACAGCGGTATGCAAAATCGGTCGTAAATGAAAAATTAATACAGGAATTGGGGTTTCCTTCTGCCGAAGCTGCATTAGGAAAAAAGTTTTGGATAGGAATGAACGGGTGGAATGCAGAGATTGTCGGAGTAGTCGCGGATTTTAATATCAGTTCGCTGCACGAAGCAATTAAGCCGACTTTAATTACGCAATTTCTCCCTTTCTCCGAAAAAGTAAGTATTAAAATACAAGCCGGCACAGATATTCCGGCCATGATCAGTAAGATCAATGCGAGCTATAAAAAAGTATATCCTTCGGGAATATTTGAGTTTAACTTTTTAGATCAGCGATTGGATGCGTTATATAAAGATGACGCAAGACTATATAGTCTTTTTAAAATCTTTTCCGCATTGGCTATGCTTATATCCTGTCTTGGACTGTGGGGGCTGATAACGTTTGCAGCGCAGCAACGGGTAAAAGAAATAGGAATACGAAAAGTGCTTGGCGCTTCGGTTCCCAATATCGTTTCCCTGCTGACAAAAGACTTTATTGTATTGGTATGTATTGCTATTATCATAGCTGTCCCATTGGCTTACTGGGGGGTTAATAAATGGTTGCAGGATTTTGCATTCAGGACAGATATCGGGTGGGCCGCATTTATAATAGCCGCGGCTATCGCCCTGTTTATCGCGTTGTTCACGGTTAGTTTCCATGCAATAAGAGCCGCCATGGCTAATCCTGTAAAATCATTGCGAACAGAGTGAAGCAGGAAACGAAAGAACTGAATAAATAATTCATAAGTCTAAAAAGTGTTTACTATGATCAATAATTCCTTGAAAACAGGATTCCGGTCTCTCTGGAAAAAGAAATCTTTTTCTTTTATAAATATTATGGGACTTGCAGTAGGTATTGCGGCCAGCCTGCTGATCTTCCTGGTGATACAAAATGAATTCAGCTATGACCGTTATCATTCCAAAAAAGACAGGATATACCGGGTAGTATCTACCCAACTTAGTAAAAGTAATGGGGAGGTAAAGTCCAGGCATGGAGCCATTCCTTCACCCTTACCGGATGCTATGAGGCAGGACTTTCCGCAGTTGGAAAAAGTGGCAGGTGTATGTGGTTTTGGCCAGGCCCAGATCTATATACCAGCGAAAGGATTGGAAGAAGAAAAAAGATTTAAAGAAAACCAGGGCCTCTTTTGGATTGATCCTTCGATCTTCAGCATTTTAGATTTTAAATGGTTGGCGGGAAATGCTAATGGGTTAACTAATCCCAACACAGTTGTTTTAGATGAAAGCCTGGCCAGTAAATTTTTTGATAACCCGCAGGCCGCTATTGGTCAAACGATTCAATTATGGTCATTCAGGATACCACTAAGTGTGGTGG
This sequence comes from Chitinophagales bacterium, assembly GCA_015654695.1. GTDB lineage: Bacteria > Bacteroidota > Bacteroidia > Chitinophagales > Chitinophagaceae > VBAT01. Next base: position 54,740 of record JAATGJ010000067.1, read on the forward strand.
GAGTTTTTAAAGATGTTCCTGGTAATTCTGATATCCCGCTGAAGATGGGAGGTTCTTATGCAACCTTAAAAAACCTGGCGCCGAATATGTTTGATCATCCTGATGCCTGGAAATATGTAAACGACAATAGTCAATGTTTTGTGCTGGCACGTAAAGGTCACCAATCTGCAGCTTTGCAATCACAATTAAATTCATTTGTAAAGAAATATTATAAAGACGATCCATCTTTCCAATGGCAACTGTCTTTTCAACCGCTGCAAGCCATGCATCTGGATAAGGATTTTGGAACCTATAAAAATGACGCACTTTCCCGGAAAGAATTGTGGTCTATGGGATTGATAGGTATCTTTCTTTTATTAGTGGCCTGTATCAATTTTATTAACCTTTCAACCGCACAATCTGTCAATCGTGCGAAAGAGATTGGCGTGAGAAAAGTATTAGGTGGTAACCGCCCTCAATTGATGTGGCAGTTCATGCAGGAAACGGCGTTGCTGACTTTCTTTTCATTGATTCTTGGTTGCTTGTTAGCATTTGCCGCGTTGCCGATGCTGAATGATCTGATGCATAAAAACCTGTCGCTTGATTTGCTGAATAATCTAATGATCATTTTTTATCTCCTGCTCACCGGCATCATCGTTACATTGCTGGCGGGTATCTATCCCGCCCTGGTCTTATCCGGCTTTAATCCTATCCATGCCTTCAGGAGCAAGGTCAATGCTAAAGCAGCCGGCGGTATAACATTACGACGGGGACTTGTGGTTTTCCAGTTCGTGATAGCACAGTTGCTGATCATTGGAACCGTAGTAGTGGTAAAGCAAATGAAGTTTTTCCAGAACCGGCCGATGGGTTTTGATAAGGACGGAATAGCATTAATCAATTTGCCAAGCGATAGCTCCCTGAAAATAAAGTATCCTTTGCTGAAGAGCCGTATGGAGGCGTTACCCGGCGTGGTTTCCGCCAGTCTTTGTATGGAAGCGCCATCAGGTTACTGGGCATGGACAACTGATTTTACTTTTGATAATGATACAGAGAAAAAAGATTTTCCTATCGCCGGTCAATTTGCTGATACAAGTTATTTTAAAACATTTGGTCTGTCGCTTTTAGCCGGGCGGTTACCCTTTCACAGCGACACTACCCGTGAAGTAGTAGTGAATGAAGCGTTGGTTAAAAAACTGGGATTCCGCTCATCTGAAGAGGTCATGGGTAAAACACTTTTATTTAATGGTTGGTCGGGCAGGGTAGCCATCGTAGGGGTGATAAAAGATTATAACAATAAATCATTGCGGGAAGCTATTACTCCCATGGCGATCACTACAAATTATAATGCGTATGAGTGGATAGCTGTACGGATGGACCGGAAAAATATGAACGGTACGATGGAGAATGTCCGTAAACTTTTTACCGGCATTTATCCAACCTATATGTTTGATCCCTACTTTTTTGATGAGAGGATCGAAAAGTTTTATGAGAATGAAGCGATCACCGCACAGTTATTTAAAATCTTTTCCATTCTTGCTATTTCAATTTCCTGCCTCGGTTTGTTCGGGCTCGTTTCTTTTATGGCCGTACAAAAAACAAAGGAAGTCGGTATTCGCAAAGTATTAGGCGCTTCCGCGCAAAGTATTGTTTATCTTTTTTCAAAGGAGTTTACCATTCTTATTGGTATTGCTTTTTTAATAGCGTCGCCGCTAGGATATTATTTTATGCAGGAATGGCTATCCGGGTTTTATTATCATACCAATATAGGTTGGCTGGTTTTCGCGATAGCTATTTTTTCATCCATCGTTATTGCCTGGATAACGGTGGGATATAAAGCAATAAAAGCAGCTATCGCCAACCCGGTAAAATCGTTGCGAACAGAGTGAAGCAACGAACAGAGTGAAGCAACGAACCGAGTAAGCATCATCGCGACTGCGAACAAAGTGAAGCAGGAAACAGGAACCCAATAAAACTATATCAAATGATAAAAAACTATTTTAAGATCGCCTGGCGCAGTTTATGGAAAAATAAAACTGCTTCGCTAATCAATATTGCAGGCTTGTCAGTTGGACTGACCTGCTGCCTGCTTATGGTCTTATATATGCAGCATGAGCTGAGCTATGATAAGTTTCAGGAAAAAGGAGACCGTATCGTTCGTGTTATAATGGAGTATAGCTTTAGCGGCAGCCCTGTAACAAAAGGAAATTTCACCAGCACAAAAGTTTTTCCCTCCTTCAAAAGGAATTTCCCCGAAGTAGAAGACGGGGTAAGAATGTCTGATCCCGACAGGCTGGTGAAATATGGCGATAAGATATTTATGGAGAAACAGTTCCTGTATGCAGATTCAACATTCTTCTCCGTCTTTAGCTTTAAATTAGTAAAGGGAGATCCTGCTACCGTGTTGAAATCGCCTAACATGGTAGTGATCACAGAATCTGCCGCCAAAAAATATTTCGGCAGCGATGACCCCATCGGAAAGACATTGCAGGTAACAAGCAACCAGGACAATTATACAGTAACAGGTGTTGCAGAAGATTGTCCTTCTAACTCACAGATAAAATTTGACTTTCTTGCTTCCTTTTCTTCATTCGGCCCGGCCCAGGAAGAAACGTATTTTAATGCAAACTTTACGACTTACCTGCTGTTAAAAGATAAAGATGCCATTGCTTCGCTCAGGAAGAAGATAGGGCCGTTCATGAAAAAAGAAATGAGTGAAGACAAAACCGCTTATGTCAATTACCAGTTGGAGCCCTATACCCGCATACACCTTTATTCGCCTTATGACGGGTTTGAGGCAAACAGTAATATCACTTATATCTATATAATAGCAGGAATAGCATTACTGGTATTGATCATCGCCTGTTTTACCTATATTAATTTAAGTACGGCCCGTTCCATGGAGAGAGCGAAGGAAGTGGGAATCAGGAAAGTTTCGGGGGCTTTTCGTTTACAGATATTCTGGCAATTTATCAGTGAATCCTTTTTGCTGACAACAGTGGCCTTATTACTGAGTTTTGTATTGATCGCTCTTGTATTGCCTTCATTCAACCAATTAGCCGGTAAGAACCTTGATCTTTCTGATATGATGCAATCTTCAGTGCTTATGGCTGCTTTACTTATTGCAGTGGTCATCGCCTTGCTGGCGGGCAGCTACCCCGCTTTGATCTTATCAAAATTTCAGCCGGTAAAGGTGTTGAAAGGTGTTTTTAAAAATACTTCTTCCGGGGCGTGGCTCAGGCGGTCATTGATCGTTTTTCAATTTGTCATATCCGTATTCCTGGTGGCGGCGACTATTATCATCAAAGGGCAAATGCACTATATACAGAATAAAAAGCTGGGCTACGACAGGGATCATGTAATGGTAATGAACATTGACCAGAAGATCATTGATAAGATTGATCTTTTCAAACTGGAATTGAAAAGCAATGGGAATATACTGGCGGTATCCAAAGCAAACAGCAGCCCCGTGAATATTGCCGGAGGTTATTCTATGAACAGGGGCGACATCAATTCCGCACAGGCTATGAATACCCGGGGAAACCCAATAGATGATGAATATATCAGGGTTAATGGCATGGAACTAATCGCCGGTAGCGATCTGGGCAAACAGGATATACTGGATGCGAACAAAGAAGATTACGCAAAGAATTATTATCACTATATCATCAATGAATCAGCGGCTAAAGCCTTAGGCTGGAAACCGGGAGAAGCGATCGGTAAAAAAATGTTCCTCGGTGAGCAAAGACCTGGTATAGTAAAAGGTGTCATAAAGGATTTTCATTTTGCTTCTTTGCATAATCCTATTGAACCATTGGTTCTTTTTCCCGGGGGATGGGGCAATATACTTATGGTGAAAGTATCCGGGAACGATTTGTCTAAAACCATCGCTTTCATGCAAAACAAATGGAAACAACTGGCTCCTCACCGGCCTTTTGAATATCGTTTTATGGACGAGGATTTCAATAAGCTGTATGATTCAGAATTACGTACGGCGAAAGTGTTTAATATTTTTTCAGCCATTGCTATTTTACTGGCTTGTCTAGGATTGTTTGGATTATCCGCTTATTCTGCCAGGCAGCGCATCAAAGAGATCGGTATAAGAAAGGTATTGGGAGCCTCCGCGGGAAGTATCACTTTTTTGTTGTCCAATAGTTTTATAAAACTCGTACTTATCGCTTTTATAATTGCCATCCCGCTTGTTTGGTTTGTAATGAATAAGTGGCTGCAGGATTTTGCGTATCGTATTAGTATCAGTTGGTGGATGTTTGCGCTGGCAGGTGGCATTGCTGTTTTCATTGCATTGCTTACCATCAGTTTCCAGGCAATAAAAGCAGCCATTGCAAACCCGGTGAAGAGCTTGAGAAC